>JBBITY010000579.1:0-2020 GCA_037440565.1 Desulfurellales bacterium | reverse complement strand
AGCCGCAGAACGGCGCTGGGGCGATCCGCACTCCCCCGCAGTGATTCGCGCCGACTGGGAAGGTCCCGCTCCGGAGTTGCAGGCACCGGTCAGCGTGCTCAGTCGAGCCGGGTGCGACATCGCGCCGATCGACATCACCGACGACGCCCAGGTGCGCATGTTGGAGTCATTCGTCTGGGCCGATCAGTGCGACCGCCTCGCCCAACTCCGCGCCGCCGTCGCGCTGGCGCGGCGCGATCCTCCCCGGCTCGACCGCGCGGCGGCCTCGGCATGGCTGAAGACGCAGCTCGCGCGGCCGGTATGGGGAACCGCGACCATCGTCTTCCACTCCATCATATGGTGGTACCTGTCCGAGGCGGAGCGCGAGGCGGTGGCCGAAGTGATCGAGGACGCAGGGCGGAGAGCCACCGACACCGCACCGCTGGCCTGGCTGCGGATGGAGATCGGCGGCACGGAGGTCGGCGCCGCCGATGTCCGCCTGCGTCTGTGGCCGGCTGGCGAAGATGTGCTACTGGCGCGGGCCCACCCGCACGGCCGGCACGTGGCGTGGTGTGCGCCCACGGCGGCCAGCCCCGAGGGGCGATCCTTGTGAACGCTTTCCAAGCGTTGTTCGCGAAGAACCTTTGTCTCCCGCGTTGCTCGCGAGAGAGCATTCCGGTGAGGGTTCCAGACTATTTCTCAGTGGGCCTCTTCGGCAGGATCTGTGGGTGAACATCGTCACCCCTGCGCCTCGTCGTCATGCCTCAGTGGAGAACGAACGGAACATGCGCATAGGACTCATGCTCGGCTACTGGATGTTCGGGCCGGAAGACCCGATCGATCTCGTGCTCGAGGCGGAACGACTCGGGTACGACTCGGTCTGGACGGCAGAGGCGTATGGTTCCGACGCCATTGCGCCACTCTGCTGGATGGGCGCGCGGACGACGCGCATCAAGCTCGGCACCGGCATCCTGCAAATCTCGGCCCGCACGCCGGCGTGTGTAGCGATGACCGCCGCGACGATCGATCACCTTTCCGGCGGGCGGCTCATCCTCGGTATCGGCGTGTCCGGCCCGCAGGTTGTCGAGGGGTGGTACGGCCAGCCGTTTCCGAAGCCGCTCGCCCGCACGCGCGAGTTTGTCGCCCTGCTGCGCCAGATGCTCCGCCGCGAAGGACCGGTGACGTTCGACGGCGCGCACTATCAACTGCCGCTCAGGGGCGGCACGGGTCTCGGCAAACCGCTGAAGCTGATCACGCCTCCGCTGCGCACGCACATCCCGATTTATCTCGGTGCCGAGGGCCCGAAGAACGTCGCGCTGGCCACCGAGATTGCCGACGGCTGGCTGCCGCTCTTTTACTCGCCGTACCGGAGCACCGCCCTGTACGCCGACGCGCTGCGCGGTATGAACCCCGGCTTCGAGATTGCCTGCCCCGTCACCGTCGTCGTCAAGGACGATCTGGCCGAGGCATTGAACCCGGTGAAGTGGATGCTCGGTTTCTACATCGGCGGCATGGGCGCCCGGCACAAGAACTTCCACGCGGAATTGATCTCCCGCATGGGATTCGGCGCCGCCGTCGAGCGCGTACAGGAGCTGTTCGCGGCGGGCGATCGCGCCGCGGCGGCGGCGGCCGTACCAGACGAATTGGCCGACGAGCTCTCGCTGGTCGGCCCGCCGGAGCGCATTCGCGAACGCGCGCAGGCGTGGGTGAAGAGCCCGGTGACGACGATCCTCGCCGGCACGCGCGACCCGGTGGCGCTGCGCGTGCTCGCCGAAGCGCTGTTGTAGCCAAACGCCAGGGAAACAACCGCGAGGTTCCCCGCTCGCTGGGTGGAGGGCGGAGCCCGCGTCAGGTGAAAGAGCGATTCTTCATCGGATGCGGGGCTGCGCCCCTGCGCCCCGCCGAGGGGAAAACCATCCGGCCTGGTTTCCCCCTCGGCCTCCCCGTTCCAGGCCGGCACTCGGCCGGAATCCGTCGCGGCGGCAGAGGCCGGCCACAACGCGCGGCTGCAGTGCCCAAAGAGCAACCGTACCCGCGCACG
>JBBITY010000578.1:0-2033 GCA_037440565.1 Desulfurellales bacterium | reverse complement strand
GTGTCGGGAAACAGCGCGAGGATCATCGGGCCGGGGCTGAAGCCGTCGAGCGTGTTCCAGTCGGTCGGGTCGACGTACACGCCGCTCACATTGCGGGGCAGCGACTGCGCCCCGAAGTTGACGCGGCGGCCGGTCGGAGTCGAGGGGTCGGAACGCAGGAAGAAGGACGACGGGTACGGGAGCACGCAGCGCTCCTCGATGAGGAAGTCGCACTCCGGATTGGTGTCGATGGAGAGGCCGCAGAGCGGCGACGTCGCCGCCGCCGGCGTCCTGAGGTAGCCGCCGAAGGCCTCATCGGCGAAGGGCTGGTAGCCGACGCTCGCCTCACAGCGAAGCCCAGCGCCGTCGAGCGCGCAGCGAGAAACACAGGTGCGGGCGCAGCGGCTCCCGGCCATGAACGAAGCGCGCACGTCGCGCGCGGCATCCGTGCCCATGATCGAGTCGGAAACGCGGATCGACACCGTGACCGTGTCGCTCTGCCTCTTCGAGTCGCGAAGGACGACTCGCCCGGGAAAGGCGCCGAGACGGTCGTACACCGTACGGTTGCCCCGGGTGACGAACCGGTCGGCGGGAATTGTGGCCGCGTAGAGGACCGCGGCCGTGTCATTCGCATCGGCAAGCTCGACCTGAAACGGATTGGTGGCACCGACGAGCGTGTCGTGGTGGACGCCGGGGCGCGAGATCGTGCCGACGAGCCGCAGCCTCGTCGCCTTCGCGCGCAGGGCAAGGATGGCTCCCCCGTCGCAATCCGGCGCAGCCGCAGCCGCAGAGGCGAGGGAGAGGAACACGGTGAGCGCCATGACGGTGCGGCGACGTGCCGACATGTCCGACGTGTAACCCGGGCGAAAGCAGGAACGCAACCACATTCTTCGGCTCGAGAGGCTGCTTAGTTCAGTTCACCGGACGCTGGTGTCCAGCGCCCGCGCACTGCCCCATCTCCCTCGCCGCGCACTCGCGCGGGGCGGGGGTGAGGGGGCCATTCTCCGTGGGGCCGAGTGTCATCGACTCGGGCCTTTCCACAGTGGCGGCAGCGCGAAGCCGCGGAAAAGCGCTGCTCATCCATGGCTTCCGCCGGGGCACAGGGGTGAGCAGCAGCCATCGGGAATCGCGTCAGGCACTACCTCCCTCCGTCCCGTCGGCGGGTCGTGCTGGCGCGGGCCAAGGTGACGAAAACCTTGGCCGCGGGCGAGAGCGGACCGGGCCGCGTGACAAGCCGGATGTCTCGGCGCATGGGCGGGTCGAGCTCGGCGATGACCACCCCCTGCCGCGTGGCGCCCTCGGCGAGGGCCCGCGGCAGAAAGGTGAAGCCAGCGCCCGCCAGCACGAGCGGAAGCAACGCCTGGCGCGACGCCGTCTCCACCGCGACGAACGGCGCTTCGTCCGGCGACGAGATTTGCAGAGCGAGTCCCCCATAATACTCGTACACGCCCGTCGGCACGATCATGGGTAGACCGGCCAGATCGGCGTGCTTGAGGGGCCGTCGCTTCAATTTCGTACGGGGGGGAAAGACGACGAGATGCTCCTCACGACCAACCAGCTCGGCGACCAGCGGGGGTTCCACGTCCTCCACCGTCAACGCCACCTCGCAACGCCCGGTGCGCACGAAGCGCTCCATGTCGTGCAAGTTCTCCGACGTCTGGATGCGCACCTTGACGCCTGGGTGCTGAGAGCGAAACTCCCCTACCAGCCGGGCCAGCAACTCTGCCGCCGAGGCATGCGGGGCGGCCACGTCCAGGGTCCCCGCCCGCAGCTCCTCCACTGCCTTCACCGACTCATACAGCACCGAAAGGTCTCGCAGCACAAGACGTGCGGATTCCACGAATGCCTCGCCGGCCGGCGTCAGCGAAACGGTGCGCCCCAATCGGTGGAACAGCGGCGTGCCGAGCGTCTGCTCGATCTCGGCAATGGCGTGCGACAGAGAGGGCTGCGAAACATGCACGGCCTCGGCCGCCCGGGTGAAACTTCGGTGGTCGGCGACCGCGACGACGAATTCGATGTGTCGCGGGTTCATATGACCATCGTATCAATCAGGC
>JBBITY010000577.1:1335-2035 GCA_037440565.1 Desulfurellales bacterium | reverse complement strand
CGTGATGCGTACATCAACCCGTCGGTCCGCTACAACGTGACGGACGAGCTGTGGCTGGAAACCGGTGCCAATGTCTTTTGGGGGCGGGACCGCCACACGTTTTTTGGCCAATTTGAACAGAACAGCGGCGTGTTCCTGGTGGCACGCTACGAGTTTTGAAAGAGGTGTACTGGTTGTCACAGCGCCCGGCTGCGGCGGGCTGCTCTCAGTGCTGTGGGCTCGTGGCGCATCCGGGTCAGCAATTCCTGGAAGGCCGCCATGTCCACCGGGGCCTCGGGAAACCGGACCAGGTGGCCCGGGCAACGGCAGCTCCGAAGTCGGCCGCAGCTGCCAGATGCCTGCGGCGTAACCTCAAATACTAGAACGAGTTGCGTGGCGGAGGGAGAGGGATTCGAACCCCCGGTGCGGTTGCCCGCACAGCGGTTTTCAAGACCGCCGCCATCGACCACTCGGCCATCCCTCCGGGGTCGAGGGCCATTGTACCGGGTTCAGAGGCCGCGAACGTCGAACCCGAAGGCCTGCGCGGCCAGGCCGAGCGCCGCGTCGTGTGTGGCCACCGTCGAGAGCGGCGCCACGCGATCGCGCCAGACCAGGGCCGTGGCCAGGTGCAGCGCGTCGAGTGTGCCCAGCGGCGTGGGCAACGGCTCGCCGGCCCGGCTCAGCACCGGCTGCCACTCGACGAGCTCGGCCCGTCCCGGCT
>JBBITY010000577.1:0-1324 GCA_037440565.1 Desulfurellales bacterium | reverse complement strand
GAGCGACCGCCTGCAGCGGGCCGCCTCTTCGGTCGTCAGGGCACCCTGCAGCCGCAGCCGGTCGATCGTGCGCGCACTTTCAACCGCCAGGAGTTCGCTCGAGACGAGGGCGTCGCACGACCGCAGCTCGTCGAGCGCGCCAGGCTCTCGCAGCACGAGTCGCAGGAGCGCCGACGTGTCGACGTACGCCGTCACCGCCGGGCTCGATCCTCGAGCAGTAGCGCCAGGCTGTCGGTGAGCTTCGAGGGTGGCGCCGGCAGCTCGAGATCCTTCGGCCGGCGAGTGGCCCGGCGAACCTCCACCGGTTCGGCGGCGTACGGCACGATGCGCGCGACCGGAGTGTCCCGATCCAGTACCGTCAGCGTCCGACCCCGTCTTACCGCCCTCAGGTGCTCGCTGAGGCGCGCCTTCAGATCAGCAATCCGCACCGCTTTCATGACTACAGTATAGTCATAACAGGTCACGAATCACGGCGCGGACGCCGAGATGCCGCCGGCCCGTCAGGCCGACACGAACGTGTGCGCCGGATAGATGTCCGGCTGTCCCTCGATGCCCACGGCCTTCAGCACCGGCATCAGCTTCTCGCCGAATTTGCGAAACGCGTCCTCGGACTCCCACACATCGACCACCCGGAAGCCCGAGGCCCCCTGGCCGGCCGCGTGAACGAGCAGCCCCGGGACCGGCCAGTCCGCGGGCGACCCCATGCGAGCTTTACCGCCGCTGAGCCGGCGAACGGATTCTTCGTACTTTTCGCGGGTGAGATTGGGGGACTGAAACACCGCGACGATCGGCATGTGCGCCTCCTTTGAAGGCAAGGCGCCAGCATACACCATGCGCGGCTGCGGCCCGCGTCAACGCAGGCGCCGATAGACGACGAACCACCGCTCGGGCATGCCGCTGCCCTTGGGGTTCTTCGCGCCCTGGAACGTGTCGAATTCGGCCACGAACGAGAATCCCGCGTCCGCCATCCAGCCGCGCACCTGCTCGCGCGTGATGCGATCCTCGTCGCGGTCCCATTTCCTGGCGATCGGATCGTCGAACTCCTGCTCGATGATGGCGACGCGCCCGCCGGGCTTGAGCTGCGCGGCCAGCGTGCGGAGGTAGCCGGGACGATCGTTGACGTTGTGAAAGACGTCGTGGAAGAACGCGATGTCGACGACACCGGGCGGCAGGCGCGGATCGTCGAGCGCCGCCAGCACCGTGTCGAGGTTGGTTACGCGCGCCGTCGCGGCCTTGGCACGAATGTACTCGAGCAGCTCGGGCCAGATGTCCACGGCGAGCGCGCGGCCGGAGGGCGATTTGAAATGTGCTCTCAAGGCTCCCT
>JBBITY010000576.1:0-2036 GCA_037440565.1 Desulfurellales bacterium | reverse complement strand
GGCTCGGCATCGAAGGCATCGATCAGAAGGCCTTCAATCGTTTTGCCACACCCAACGACGTGAAGGCCTTTGCTAACGAAGTGAAGCGCCTCACCGGCGGCGTCGGCATGCACATCGTCTGCGACCTGCTGCGGGGTCCGGTTTTTCCGGCCGGCGTCGCGGCTCTCGCTCGAGAAGGAGTCAACGTCAGCGCCGGCTGGCAGCTCGGCAAGAACGTCGGCTACGATTCTGCGGGCCTCTCGGTGAGACAGGTGACCTTGGACCACGTTCATTACGACACCATCAGCGGCTGCAACGCGTGTACGGAGCTGTACGGGATCGTCTTTCGCCCCGCCGTTCATGACGAGATCTACGCCTTCGCAGATCTCCCGCGGGCGCTGCGCGAGATGCACCAGAACGTGCAGACCGGGATTCCGATCATCCGCGTGGCGGAGAAGATGCCGGAAGCGGTGCGGCCACTCATTCCGTGAGCCGAGCGGCGCGGCGAAGAAGAGCGGCTCCCTGCCGGAAGGAAACACCTCGCCATGCGCGCTGCGTTTAGTCCGGGGCCACGCCGCATAGAGTTGCGCGAAGTCCCCGCGCCAGTTCCCGCGGCGGGAGAGGTGGTCGTGCGGGTGCGCAACTGCGGGGTCTGCGGGAGCGACCTGCACTGGTACCTCGGTGCATTTCCCGCGCCGCCGGTGTGTCCGGGGCATGAGATTGCGGGGGAAGTTATCGCGGCGGACGCCGGCGTGGTCAACTGCGGGATCGGTGATCGGGTCGCGGTCGAGCCGCTGGTGGTGTGCCGCGAGTGCGCGTACTGCCGGACGGGCGATTACCAGCTCTGCCCGCATTTCGCGGTGTTGGGGACGATGCGCGACGGGGGGTTTGCCGAGCAGGTGGTGGTGCCGGCTTATGCCCTTTACCGACTCCCGGCCGAGCTTGACTTCGAGGTCGGGGCGCTGACCGAGCCCACGGCCGTGTGCGTGCACGCCGTGCGCTTGGCTCGGGTGTCGCTCGGCGATCGCGTTCTGATCCTCGGCGCGGGCGCGATTGGCTTGCTGTCGGTGCTGGCGGCTCGGGCGGCTGGCGCGACCGACATCGCGATCACGGCGCGCCACGCTCACCAGGGGGCGATGGCGCGCCGGCTCGGGGCGACGCGCGTCTTTGCCGCAACGCCGCCTGGTCAGGGGGAATTGATGGATTTCGCCTCGGCGAATCCGGTGGATGTGGTCGTCGAGACGGTGGGGGGAAGCGCCGATACGCTGAACGAGGCCATCGCCTCCGTACGCCCGGGGGGGACTGTGGCCGTCCTCGGCGTCTTCACGACGCCTCCGGCATGCGCGGCGCTCGCCCTGGTGCTGAAGGAGGTTCGCCTGGTGGGCTCGCTGACGTACGGGCGCAAGGGCTCGCGCGCCGATTTCGATGTGGCGATGGGGATTCTCGCGGCCCACCGCGAGGTGGTGCGGGATCTGATCACGCATCGCTTCGCGCTCGGCGCCATCGCGAACGCATTCGAGACCGCCGCCGACAAGACACGCGGCGCAATCAAGGTCACCGTGGCGCCCTGACCCGCATCATTCACGCGTTCTCTGCGGCGACGGAGAACCCGTGAATCATGCGGGCTCTGCGAGCTAGGCTGCAGTCGGAGCGGCGTCCTGCATCGGCTGATCCGCGTCAAGTCGCAGCGGGACTCGAACGCGGAACGTCGAGCCGACGCCGACCCGGCTTTCGACGGCCACCGTGCCGCCCAGCAGATCGACGTTACGGCGGACGATCGCCAGGCCGAGCCCGACACCGCCAAAGCTGCGCGTCGGCGACCCGTCGACTTGGCGGAAGGGTTCGAAGACATGCACCAGGTCCTCTTCGGCAATCCCGATGCCTGTGTCGCGCACAGTAAACTCAGCCTCACAGCCAAAACGACGCACGCTCAGCTCGACTTCGCCGCGCGGCGTGAACTTGAGCGCGTTGAGCAAGAGGTTGCTCAGGATCGAGTACAGGCGGTCGTAATCGCTGCGGAATTCGATGTTCGGAGCCACCGGGATCCGCACGGCGAC
>JBBITY010000575.1:0-2037 GCA_037440565.1 Desulfurellales bacterium | reverse complement strand
ATCCTCGTCACCTCAAACGCCAGCCGTCGCGCTGCCGCCCGCCCGTTACCTTCGATCAACTCGGCGACCTCCTCCAACGGCACAAACGTGAACAGCCGGAAATTCCGGTCCTGCTCGTCGTCGGGCGCGTTGACCCAGTATTGGTAGAACTCATATGGGCTGGTGCGCGCCGGATCGAGCCAGACCGCGCCCGCCTCGGTCTTGCCCATCTTCGCGCCGGAGCTGGTGACCAGCAACGGCGCCACCGAGACATGCACCTCCGCACCTTCGAGCCGTCGGATCAGGTCGCGCCCGGCCAGGCAGTTGGCCCACTGGTCCGATCCGGCGCACTGCAGCCGGCAGCCGTGGGTGCGATACAGATGCAAGAAGTCATAGGCCTGCAAGAGCTGGTAGCAGAACTCGAGGAACGACAGGTTCTGGCTCTGCTCGAGCCGCGTACGGTAGATCTCGGCCGTCAGCATCTGGTTGACGCTGAACCGGCTGCCGATCTCGCGCAGAAACTCCACGAGGTTCAGATCGCCTAGCCAGTCGGCGTTGTTGAGCAGCAATGCCCGGCCGTCGCTGAAGTCCAGGAACCGCTCAAGCTGGGCCCGCTGCCCGGCCAGGTTCAGGTCGATCGCCGCGCGGTCGAGAATCGGCCGCGATTCCGACTTCCCCGTCGGATCGCCAATCAGCGCGGTGCCGCCGCCGCACAGCACGATCGGCGTGTGCCCGCAGCGTTGCAGCCAGGCAAGCTGCATGATCGGCACCAGGTGCCCGGCGGTCAGGCTCTCGGCGGTCGGGTCAAAGCCGCAATAACACACGACGGGCTGCTCGAGCAGCTCGCGCAGCGCGGCGTCGTCAGTGGTCTGATAGACGAAGCCGCGGCTCTGCAGCACGTCGAATGCGTTCACAGCAGGCCTCCGGCGCGCCCATGCTAGCCGATGCCGGCCGGGTGTCAAGCTCACAGGAATCTGGTGACAGTATACTGATTTCGCTCTGAGGCGCACCAACCACCGAGGCATCGTGCCTGAAATCAGTATACTGTCACCGTATTGTCACCGTATTGGTGCTCGGGCCGTTGACGGTTGGCCGCGCCGCCGACCATAATGTCTGCGCCTGCTGGCCGAAAGCCGGTTGAGGATGCGCGTATGGAGCGGGGGCACCGCACTTTGGCTCGCCGCCCGGCGCCGTTGGTGCGTTGGGTGCTGTTGGCCACGCTGATCGTCGACGCCCTGGCGATTGGCACCGTGGCGGGGGTCTACTACACCGTCGAGCCGCTGGTCCCCGACATCGACACCATCGCTCAGTACAAGATGGACCAGACGACGCGCATCTACGCCGCCGACGGCACGTTGCTCGCGTCGCTGTTCGACTACAACCGTGACGTTGCGAACTACGACGAGATCCCGTCGCATTTGGTCAACGCCACGGTGGCGATCGAGGATCGCCGCTTCTGGGACCATCCCGGCGCCGACTTGCACGGCATCGCGCGGGCGTTTGTGGCCAACCTGCGCGGCGGCCGGCAGGGCGGCTCGACCATCACCCAGCAGTTGGCCCGCGATATCTGCCAATGGCGGAAGGTGTCGTATACCCGCAAGCTCCAGGAGGCGCTGCTGGCGGTGCGGATCGAGCGGAGCTACTCGAAAGAAGAGATCCTCGAGCTGTATCTGAACCAGACCTGCTACGGCCACCGGGCCTACGGGGTGGTGGCCGCCGCCGACACGTTCTTCGCCAACGCCAAAGACAAGACCAAGGGCAAGGCGCTCGATGAGCTGACGCTCGCGGAGTGCGCCACCATCGCCGGCCTGGCACAGTATCCCGTGGGACCACCCCGACGCCTGTGTCCAGCGGCGCAACACGGTGCTGGCGGCGATGCGCAGCCAGGGCTACATCACCCAGGCCGAGTTGGAGTCGGCTCGCGCCGAGCCGCTGCGCACCCGCCAGCGCGGCAGCGAAGAGTGGCGGATGAAGCACTACCGGGCGCCGTGGTTCACGACCTATGTGATCCACCAGTTGATCGCCACCTACGGCCGCGACGCGGTCTATCGCGGCGGG
>JBBITY010000574.1:0-2048 GCA_037440565.1 Desulfurellales bacterium | reverse complement strand
CGTGAAGTAAGAGAAAGCGGACTGGAGGAGGCGATGCGATTTGGTCTGAGCGTGGGTCCGATGGCGGCACGCGTGGCGCTGAACATGGAGCTGATCCAGGAGGCCGATCGTCTCGGCTTCTACTCGGTGTGGACGGCGGAAGCGTATGGGGCGGATGCGGTGACCCAGGCGGCGTGGATTGCCGCGCACACCGAGCGGATTCACGTCGGCACGGGCATCATGCAGATGCCGGCGCGCACGCCGGCCATGACGGCGATGACCGCGACAACGCTCGATCAACTGTCCGGCGGCCGCTTTCTGCTCGGTCTCGGTGTCTCGGGCCCGCAGGTCGTCGAGGGCTGGCACGGCGTGCCATACGGCAAGCCGCTGCTGCGCACGCGCGAATACGTTGAGATCGTTCGCGCCATCTGGGCCCGTGAACGACCGCTGGAATACCAGGGGGAGCACTATCAGATCCCGTATCGCGGGCCGGGCGCAAGCGGCTTGGGCAAACCCCTCAAGAGCATCTTGCACGGTCGCCAGACCCCGATCTACTTGGCCGCGATCGCACCGAAGAGCGTCGAGCTCACGGCCGAGATTGCCGATGGGTGGTTGCCCGTTTTCTATTCGCCGTACCGCACCCATGTGCACAAGGAAGCCCTGGCGCGCGGATTCGCCCGCGCCGGTGGCAATAAAGACCCGCGCAACTTCGACGTCGCAACCACGGTCGCAGTGCTTCTCGGCGACGACGTGCCCGCGTTGCTCAAGTTCGTCAAGCCGATGATGGCGCTGTACATCGGCGGCATGGGGGCGCGGGGAAGGAACTTCTACAACGACTTGGCCTGTCGGTACGGCTTCGAGGAGGCAGCGCAGAGAATCCAGGATCTGTACCTCGGCGGGAAGAAGGACGAGGCCGCGGAGGCGGTGCCTGATCAGCTTGCGGACGAGGTGTCGCTGGTCGGACCGAAGGAGCGCATCCGCGACCGCCTGGCAGCATGGCGTGAGTCAGGCGTGACAACGCTAATCTGTGGCACGATGCAAATCGAGGCGCTGCGATTTCTGGCGGAGCTGCAGTGAACCGGCGCGCCCTGTGTCAGGGAACCGGTGCGCACGTGCCCCCGGGCTCGCGGGCCCACCGGCTCGCGCGCCCACTGCCCCCCGTTGATCGGCGAGTGCGTCGCAGGTACGGTGGCGAGCAAGGTGATCGATATCACGCCTACATAGGGAGGAAGACAGCATGGCGATCAAAGTTGGTGACACGTTGCCGTTTGACATTAAATTGAAGGAAATGAGCGAAGGCGGGCCGAAGGACGTCACCGTCGGCGAAATTTTCAAAGGCAAGAAGGTCGTCCTGTTTGCAGTGCCCGGCGCGTTCACGCCGACCTGCTCGATGAAACACCTGCCCGGCTTTGTGGAGTCCGCAAGCCGAATCAAGGCCAAGGGCATCGACGAGATCGTGTGCGTGTCGGTGAACGACGCATTCGTCATGGGCGCGTGGGGTGACAGTCAAAAAGCCGCGGGCAAGGTGCGGATGCTGGCCGATGGCAACGCGGAGTTCGCGAAAGCCCTCGATCTGACGATGGACGCCAGTGGTTTTGGCATGGGCCTGCGGTCGAAGCGCTACGCCATGATCGTCGAGGACGGCACAGTCAAGGAGTTGTTCGTCGAGCCCGGCGGCGGCCTCAGCGTGTCGAGCGCCGAGTCGGTGCTCGCCAAGCTTTGACGGGATCGCGGTGAGCCCTTGAGGCCGTGACATGGGGGTCGTCGACTGGTCACGGGATCACCGGCTCACGGGGGCAGGCGCACGGTGAAGAAGAAGCATCCGTGGCGCAACGCAATCGTCACCGTGGCCGTCCTCGCTCCGGTGGTCGCAGTGGTTGTGTACTCGAGCTTCCAGGTGAGCGATTACGAATGCGAGGTGTGCATCGCGTTCGAGGGCCGCGACGCGTGTCGGACCGTGAAGGGCAAGACCGAGGAGGAGGGGCTGCGCACGGCCATCGACAACGCGTGTGCGCTGCTCGCCTCTGGCGTCACCGACACCCTGCGCTGCCAGCGCACCTCTCCGCGCA
>JBBITY010000573.1:0-2048 GCA_037440565.1 Desulfurellales bacterium | reverse complement strand
AGCGCCAGCACACACTCAGCAGCGAGTTCCTGGGGCACGATTCATTTGGCAATCCGCAGTTCGACACCAAGCGCTGAAGTGTACCGGGATCATCGGAGAGCGAGTTAGTTGAGTCAGGCCGGCGCGACCTGCTCGAGTGTCAGTCATTACATCACTCCCGGCGCCGTTCGAGAGTGTTCTTGATCTTGCGGACGGGCCGTGTCTGTCAAGTGGTGGAAAAGTTCAGTCGCGTCATCATCCGGCGTCATGATGTGACTACGCTGCCTTGTTCACCTCCTTCAGATCTCGATAGCCATCAAGCACCCGCAGTTTGATCTGCCCGCTGCGCAGCAAGCCGAAGAGGAGCAGGATCACCGCGTCCTTCCCGGGCAGACTCGCTTGCGTCTTCGTACGGCGGCGGAATTCCTCGTTGATGCGCTCGAGGGCATTGGTCGTCCGGAGCGCCTTCCACTGCGACGAAGGAAAGCGCAGAAAGGTGAACAACTCGTCGCCCGCCTCTTTTAGGCTCTCCACCACCGCTGGGCAGCGCAGCTGCCACTTCTTGGTAAACCGCGCCCGCTCCTGCTGGACCGCCGCCGCCGTTTCGCCGTAGATCATGCGGCGGTAGTCTTCGGTCAGCTCCTCCCGCAACCGTGCCGGGGCTTTCGACTGCAGGTTCCATAATTTGTGCGCGGTGCAGCGCTGAATCGAGATGCCCGGCCAATGCGACTGAAGGGCATTCATCAGCCCCGGGTTGCCGTCGATGATCGCAAGCACCGGCCGCGCGAGGTGTCGCGCCGTCAGGCTCGCGATCACCTCGGTCCAGCTCGCCGCGCTCTCTTCACCCACGAGCCGCAGGTCGAGCACGATGCGCTCGCCATTGCCACGGACGCCCAGCGTCACCAGGACGGGCACGCGCTCGCGGCGACCGCCGATGCGCACCTTCGGATACCAGCCGTCCATGAAGATGTAGCGAATATCCGCCTCGGCCAGATCCCGCTGTCGCCAGGTCTCGAAGTCCTCCCGCAGTCGTCCCACGAGTCGCGAGACCGCATCTTTCGAGAGAGGGCCGCTCTTCAGCAGCGGGGCTAGCGCACTCTTGATCCGGCGGGTGTTGCCGCCGGCAAGGTAGACGCCGAGAATCGCTTCATCGACCCGCGTCGTGCGGCGCTCGTACCGGCGCACCGTGGCGCTTCGCCATTCCGTGGGCCTGCGGTCGGCCTGTCGGATCCGTGCGCGCGGCATCGCGAACGTCGCCGGGCCCAGGCTGGTGGTCAGCGTCCGCTCCCGCGTGCCATGACGGTAACCTTGCCGCTGCTCGCCGACACGTGCCGACTTCGGTGCACCAAGGGCGGCATCGAGCTCTTCCTTCACCAGCTCCTCGATCGTGTCGCGGATCCGCAGGCGCATCGCCTGCTCCATGCTGTCGCAGCCGAACTCCGGAATTTCTTTCTCGTCACCTGGCTTCCTGCTACAGTGCTCCATCGCGTCATCCTCCGGCACCCGCCGCCGCCAAGCGGGCGCAGCTCTTTGAATCGGAACTGCGCCGGATGATGACGCGATTTCTACTTTTCCACCAGACTCAAGACACTACCGGGGGAGCGTCCGCTCCGGCGCCTTGAAGTCCGCACACTTCTCTTCGGGCAGCAGCTTGCCGTTGCCGAGCAGCATTCCCTTTTCGCCGATGAAGACGCACGAGCGGTCGCCCCAGGCGGGCGTCCACCGAGGCGGAGGCGGTCGCGCGCGGTCGACGGATTATCCTGGCGGGTGGCGGCGACGAGGCCAGCGACATGGGCCTCCTGCTCGACGACGTCGCCACTGTCGGAGCTGTGCGTGTGGCGGGCGATCTTTTCGGTCAGAACTGCAGCGCACGCGGGGAAGTGATTGCCTGCTCGAAGTACTGTCAAGCCGAAAAGAGGGTCGTCGCCGATCGCAGGTGGAATGCCCCAGAAGGGTTTTCGATTAGGCGGTTCTTGCAAAATCGGCGGTGCCGGACGCGATTGACCTCACTCAGTTCGAAGTGTCTGGCGATGTCCTGGGACCAATTCTGTTGTGGCTTGATGAGCAGT
>JBBITY010000572.1:290-2050 GCA_037440565.1 Desulfurellales bacterium | reverse complement strand
TCGTGTGAGTCAGCACCGGCGTCGTCGTCATCGCCCATCGCCCGGCTGAAGCCGGACACTACAGCCTGCGGAGCGCAGCATATCGCGCCTGCAGTTCTCCCTTTACCACTTTTCCGTACGGTGTGCGCGGCAGCGCCTCGACGAACACGAACTCCTTCGGAATCTTGTAGCGTGCAAGGCGCCCCTCCAGGTGCGCCGCCAGCTCCTCAGCCGCCGCCCTCCTTCCAGGCCGCAGGACCACGAACGCGACCCCGGTCTCGCCCCAGGTCTCGTGCGGCACGCCGATCACCGCCGCGTCCTGCACGTCCCGGTGCTGCAGCAGCGCGCCCTCGATCTCCGCTGGATACACGTTGACCCCGCCGCTGATGAACATGTCCTTCTTCCGGCCGGCGATGTAGTAGAACCCCTCCTCGTCCCGCCTCGCGAGGTCGCCGGTGTGAAACCACCCTTCCTCGTCCAGCGCCTCCGCCGTCGCCTGCGGGTTGTTCCAGTAACCCCGGCTGACGTGCGGCCCGCGCAGCCACAGCTCGCCGACCTCCCCGGCCGGCAGCGGCTGGCCGTCCGCGCCCGCGATGCGCGCCTCGGTGAACATGAGTGGCTTGCCGATCGAACCTTTCTTCCTGACCGACTCCTCCACGGTCATGGCGAAGCAGTTCACCCCGACCTCGGTGAGGCCATAGCCCTGCTTGAACGCGACGCCCCGGCGCTGGTACGCCTCGATGAGGTACTCTGGCAGCGGCGCGCCACCGCTGATGAACCATCGCACGTGGTCCAGCTTCGCCGTGTGGAACTCCGGCGCCTCCATCAGGATTTTCCAGATTGTCGGGACCCCCAGCACCACCGTGCAGCGTTCGCGCTCGATCGTGCGCCACACCTCCGCGGTGTCGAAACCGCGGTGCAGCACGATGGTCCCGCCGATCGCGAAGATGGGCAGGAGGAACGCCCCGAGCGCGCCGGCATGATAGAGCGGGGTGAAGATCGGGCTGACGTCGTCTTCGCGGAGCTGCCAGCCGACAACCGTGTTGTAGCCGTTCCAGGTGACCATGCGGTGGGGGACGATGACGCCCTTCGGACGGCCCGTGGTCCCGCTCGTGTAGAGCAGGCAGTACGGATCCTCGGGATCCACGCGCGATGGCGACCACGCGCCGGCCGCGACTGCCTGGACGCGCGAGGCCATCACGTCGTCTTCCGCGGAGGCGCCCGCGTCGAAGGTCACCCACCGCTCGAGCGATACGAGGCCGCGCAACGCCTGCACGGTGTCCCGCGTGGTGCCGTCGTACAGGAGCGAACGCATGCCGCTGTCGCGGACCACGTACTCCAGCTCGTGAGCCGTCAGGCGGGTGCTGAGCGGCACCAGGATGACGCCGCACTTCGGCGCGGCGAAGAATACGTCAAGGAACTCGACCGAGTTGCCCGCGAGCAGGCCGACACGGTCACCCTTCGCGAGGCCGAGATCGAGCTGGAGGAAGCGAGCGGTGGCGGCCGCGCGCGCGTCGAGGTCGGCGTACGTGTAGCGGCGCGACGTCGACCAGCGCCGTCTTCGCCGGCGTCAGGCGTGCGCGCTCGCCGAGAAGATCACCGTGCAGCATGATGTGGCGCAGCCCTTCACCCCTCGACGAAGCTCGGGCTGCCCTGAGCCTGTCGAAGGGCAGGGCTGCCAGCAGCGCAGGGGCAGGCCTGAAGGCCTGCGCTACAGGCGAATCGCCGCGGCCGCCTGATTGTACCCGACGCCCGATCCCACCATGACCAGCAGCGCCCCC
>JBBITY010000572.1:0-225 GCA_037440565.1 Desulfurellales bacterium | reverse complement strand
GTACCCGTACTGCTCCATCACGGTATGCGTCTTTTCCATCGGCAAGCCCAGATCCTGCATCACCAGCTCGATGCTCGGCCTGCGCACCTGGGTGAAGACGATGAAATCGATGTCTGGAATCGCGAGGTCGAGGTTCGTGGCCAGCCTGCGCACGAGTCGCGGCCATCCCTCGTGGTTGATCTCGGGCGGATACCGTTGCAGCATCCGGACCTTTGTCCGGCCGGC
>JBBITY010000571.1:0-2052 GCA_037440565.1 Desulfurellales bacterium | reverse complement strand
AGGTGACGTCGGCGCGCGTGGATGCGGTGCAGCCGGGCAGCGCCGCGGCCGCGGCCGGATTCCAGCCGGGGGACCTGGTCGTTGCGATTGACGGCCGCCCGATCGAGAGCTTCGCCGACATGCAGCGCGTTGTGGCCGCCAGCGCCGGACGCACGCTGGCGGTCACCGTCGACCGCGGCGGCGTCCGCACGATCCTGAAGGCCACCCCCGCGCTCCGTGAGGTCAAGGATAACTTCGGCAATGTGCACCGCATCGGGGTGCTGGGGCTCAGCCGGTCGATGGCTCCGGGCGACGTGAAAACCGAAAAGGTCGGGGTGCTGACCGGCCTTGTGATGGGCGTCGAGGAGACGTGGTTCGTGATCGAGCGGACCATGACCTATCTGGCCGGCGTGGTGGTCGGACGCGAATCGGCCGACCAGTTGGGCGGACCCGCGCGGATCGCCCAGGTTGCGGGTCAGGTGGCGACCCTCGGCGTCATGCCGATTATCCATCTGGCGGCCGTGCTGTCCGTTTCCATCGGGCTTCTCAATTTGTTCCCGATACCCCTGCTCGACGGCGGCCACCTTTTGTTCTATGCGATCGAGGCTGCCCGTGGCCGACCCCTATCGGAGCGGGCGCAGGAGGTTGGCTTCCGCATCGGGCTCGCAATCGTGGTGATGTTGATGATCTTTGCAACCTTCAACGACATCCTGCGACTGACCTCCTCGTGAGACCGTGGCCTTCCGGCAACGCTTTGAGAGTAAATGAGTAACGGGCGGGGCGAAGTGATTTCCAGCGGGTCCAAAAGCCGGTACAAACCGTTAACCGACGAGCGCTTTCAGGGCAGGCGGTTTCGGGTGGCAACGAGAACACGACAGGGCGCGTTGCGCATGAAACTGTGGTTCCGCGCGTTCTACCGGCTGGGGGTTGGCGCCGTTCTTATCGGCGCTGTGCTGTTTGGTCTTGCGGTTGGGGTGATTGCCGCCGCCGATCCCGCGGCCGCCCAGCAGATCGTGGTACAAGGCAACCGCCGGGTCGAAGCCAGCACGATCCAGTCCTCTTCCGCCTCGGGCCGGGGGAGCGCCTCGATGCAGTGAAAATCGACAACGCCTACAAGGCCCTGATCAGCACGGGCCTGTTCGAGGACGTTCAGATCCAGCAGGTCGCCGGTCGAATCGTCGTGACGGTGCGCGAGGCCCCCGTCATCAACCGGGTGGCCTTCGAGGGCAACCGCCGGGTCAAGGACGAGCAGCTCACCGCGGAAATCCAGTCGAAGCCGCGCGGCACGTTATCGCGCGCCATCGTTCAGGCGGACGTGCAGCGAATCCTCGAAATCTACCGGGCGCACGGCCGCTACGACATTCGAGTCGAGCCGAAGATCATCGAGCTTCCCAACAACCGCGTCGATTTGGTTTTCGAGATCACCGAGGGACCGAAGACGACCGTCAAGCGGCTCATCTTTGTCGGCAATCGCGCCTTCTCCGATTCGCGGCTGAAGGACGTGATTCGCACCGCCGAGACGAATATTCTGAGCTTCCTCAAGAGCAGCGACCTCTTTGATCGCGACCGCATCGAGGCGGACCGGGAGCTGCTGCGGCGTTTCTACCTCAAGCACGGCTATGCCGACGTGCGAATCGTCTCGTCGGCCGCCGAGTACGATCCTGCCAGCCGCGGGTTCATCGTCACCTTCATCATCGAAGAAGGTGATCTCTATCGTTTCGGTACGGTCGACGTCTTGTCCAATGTGCGCGACGTCGATCCCAACGCCCTACGAGCCCGCCTGCGGATGCGCCCGGGTGCCGTCTATAACGCCGAAGCGGTGGAAAAGACGATCGAAGATATGTCGGTCGAGCTGTCCAAGCGCGGTTATGCGTTCGCCCAGGTGCGGCCGCGCGGCGACCGCGACTTCGAACGGCGAATCGTCAACGTGGTCTTCGTGGTCGAGCAGGGCGCGCGCGTCTACATCGAGCGCATCAACATCCGCGGCAACACGCGCACGCGCGACTACGTGATTCGCCGCGAATTCGAAGTTGCCGAAGGCGATGCCTATAATCGTGTTCTTCTCGATCGGGC
>JBBITY010000570.1:0-2057 GCA_037440565.1 Desulfurellales bacterium | reverse complement strand
CCGCACTCGCACGCCGCTGACGGTCTGGTTTTCTGCCGGTTGGCTCTTTGCAACCACCGCCCGACGCCGAGGCCGGGACGGAGTTTCACGCTGTCCGGGGGGCGGGCCAATCGATCTATGTCGCGGGCGCCGGCGGGCGGATCCTCAGGCTCGTTCAGAGCGCGCCGTGATCAGGGGCAGGCGCCGTTGACCAGGTGATCCTGGGCGAACAGGCTCGCAAGCCCACCCTCGAATGCGCGATCGAGATCCCCGATCATCGACGCCAGGTCGCTGACGCTGTACGTCGCGCTTCCTCCTCCGAGCAGCGTGTTCGCCATCGTCTGGAACGGGCGTACCGTGAGGCCGTTGAGCGCGGGCAACGCGCTGAATCCGCAAAGCCTCAAGTTGCCGAATCGAAGTCCAGACGATCCCGGAATCAGCCCGGCATCGGAGAAGTCGATGTTGAGTCGGAGCGCCACGACGTTTCCGCCGAACGCGCCCGAGGCGCTGGAGGTGGGGTTGAGGAGGTCTCCGTTGAGCGGCGCGGAGGCACCGACCGCCGGCAGATACGCGAGCAGATCGCTGACGTTGGTCCAGAGCATCGAGTAGCCGCTGCTGCCCGGAATTCCGACTTCGAGAACTCCGGACGTGTAGACAGTTCCGTAGCTCGACTGAAGCAGCGCCGCAGCGTTGCCGCTCGACGGGGTTTCGCCCCAGCTTGCCTGACCGTACGAGATCATGTCGCCATCGCTCCAGCCGCAGCCCGGGGCGCCGAGCGTGCAGGCCGGCTGCGCGGCCACGGTCTCGGTGTCGCACGTCTCGAGGTCGAGGCCGCCGACGTTCGTGAACGTGTAGCCGCCGTTGTAGCCCGGATTAACGGGCAAGTTGACAGAGCACTGGAGGCGCCTTCCCCTTCTTTTCTGGCTTCTCGGGCTGCTTGCACTCCCTTGCGGCTCGATGGCAGAATTCGGTCATGCCGCTGGTGATGCAGGAAGTCACCGACCCCGAGGAGATCGCCCGCGCGCAGGCGCAACGGGAGCGCTTCGACCGCAACGCCGCCTGGCTGCAGGCCCACGCTCAGGAGATCTACGCGCGCCATCGCGGCAAATGCGTCTGCGTTGCCGGCGAGGAGATCTTCGTGGCCGACACACCCGAGGAGGCAATGCGGCTCGGCAGGACTGCGCATCCCGACGACCACGGCAGCTTCGTCCAGTACATCCCTCGGGAACGGTTCGCACGCATCTATGCGAATCGATGGTGAGTGGTTCGTCGGCGACGACGGAATCGCCCGACCGGTAATCCGTGGCGAAATACTTGCTGCCGACGCATCGTGGGTTGGTGCCCCCTTCCTGCTCGACACGGGAGCGGATCGCACGGTCCTCAGCGCCGCCATCCTGAGGCTCCTCGGTCTTTCTGCGGAGGCCAGTCCTGACCGCATCGGGGGTCTCGGCGGCATGGTCTCGTCGGTGGCCGTCGAGACGAGCATCCGGCTGACACGCGACGAGGGCCGCCCGGTCGTCTCTCTGCGCCAGTGGCACGGCCGGTCGGCCAGGTCCCCGCTGCCATCATGACCATCCCGATCCGCTGCGTGGATTCGACGACCGCCACTGCGCGATCGCCGCAGCGGGCAAACTCTTCGTAGTAGCGCTTGAGCATTTGCGCCGAGTGCCCCCCCGGCAACGGTTACCACCACCAACGGGGCCGCCGCTGTCCACGTATTCATGGGAATGCCGGCAAAGCCCATGAACCCCAACGCCACCGCAGTACTGAGCAAGGCCGTGGCGCTGGGCAGAATGACGCCCTGCACCTGGCCAAACGCTAACCAGAGCACGAGAAGCGTGGCGAGAATCGCCCCGGCAAAGTAGTGGGCCTGCCGGTGCACCAACATACCCTCGGCATCCTCGAAGATCGGCGCGCCGGTTACCGCGATAGCGAGGTCAGGGGACCGGTATTTCGAGATTACCCGGTCGATGGTGGCGGCGATTGCGGCCACGGGCACATCGTCGTAGAAGTCCGCCAGAATGAGTGCCGCGCGTTCATCGTTGCTGACAACGGTCCCCTTAAAGAGTGGCTCTTGA
>JBBITY010000569.1:0-2062 GCA_037440565.1 Desulfurellales bacterium | reverse complement strand
GGGGACTCAAAATGGTGGTGCGAGCGAAACGCAAGCTGAAACGGGCGGTCAGGCCGGCGCTGCGGCCGGCACACGCGTCGCGCCCGGCGGCGCAGCGGGTCGATCCGGTGACGGCCGAGATCATCCGCGGGGCGATGGAGACCATCTGCTACGAGATGGCCACCCATGTCAGCCTCACCGCGACGACCCCGATCCTCAACCAGTCCAACGAACGCAACGCGACCATTCTCGATGCGCGCGGCGCACTCGCCGCGCTGAGCGTCGGCATTCCCCAGTTCATGCTCAGCTCGACGCTGCCGGTCCGCTTTGCGCTCGAATTCTTCGGCCCGGATGGCCTCTTCGACGGCGATGTGCTGGTCGCCAACGATCCCTATCACGGCGGCGGCCACTTGCCCGACTACAACATCTTCGCTCCCGTCTTTCACCACGGTGAGCTGGTGCTCTTCGCCTCGATTCAGTGCCATCACGCCGACACCGGCGGTGGTATGCCGGGAGGCTACAACGTCGACGCGCAAGACATCTGGGCGGAGGGGGTTCGCTTCCCGGCGGTCAAGATCTTCGAGAAGGGCGTGGAACGCCGCGACGTGTCCTACTTCATGAAGGTCAACAACCGCACGCCGACGTTCATGGGTGACCTGCGCGCCCAGGTCGGCGCGGCTCAGCTCGGGGTGCGGCGCCTGAAGGAAGTGGTCGCACGACACGGCGTGCAGACCGTGCGCGCGGCCGCGCAGTACATGATCGACTATGCGGCCCGCCGCTTCCGCGAGGAGGTCGCCCGCTGGCCCGACGGCGTCTACGAATCCGACGTGTACGTGGATCACGACCCGAAGGGCAACCGGGACATCCACATCCACTGCAAGGTGACGGTGAAGGGCCACCACCTCACCGTCGACTTCACCGGTTCCGACATGCGCGACAATCTGCAGGCCTACTCAACCTTCGGCAACACGCGCGGCTACGTGGTCGCGCAGATCGCCAGCATGATGGACCCGTCGATTCCGAAGAACGAAGGGTTCTTCGACTCGATCGAGCTCATCGTCCCCCCGGGCTGCTGCCTGAATCCGCCGCCCAACAAGTCCGTCGCCGCCGGCACGCACCATCCCGGAACCGAGGTGGGCGAGGCCATTGCCAAGGCGCTGGAGCAAGTCATTCCCGAGCGCTGCTGCCCGCAGATCTACAAGATGGGCATGCCGACGGTCATCTTCGGGACCAATCCGCGGACGGGCCAGCTTTTCATCGACCATTCCGTCGACACCTTCGGGGCGTACTGCGGCGCCGTGCGCGGGCAGGACGGCTGGGGGGCGATGAACGTCAGCTTCGGCAATCTGATCCGCGCCACGGGCGAGATCAACGAGAGCATCTTCCCCGTACGCCATCTGGCGCGCGACTACGCCACTGATACCGGCGGGCCGGGCCAGTGGCGCGGCTGCCCCGGCACGTTGTACGTGAAACAGATCCTGGCCCCGGCCCAGGTCTACACGTACGTCGTCGGACGCAAATACCCGATGCCGGGAATCGCCGGCGGGAAACCCGGCGCGCCCAACGAGCTTCGCCTGCGCGTTGGCGGCCCACACGAGCAGCTCGTCGAGACGACGGCCTTTTACGTCCCGCACGAGCCGGGCGAGTGCTACGCGTACCGCTACGGCGGCGGCGGCGGCTGGGGCGATCCGCTCGACCGTGACCCCCAGAAAGTGCTCGATGACGTGCTCGACGAGTACGTCTCGATCGAGGCGGCGCGGCGCGAGTACGGCGTGGTGCTGACCGGATCCCTGGATGCGCTCGACCTCAACGTCGACTGGCCCGCGACCGCCACCCTGCGCGCCGAACTGCGCCAGCACCGCCACTCGGCACCCGCCCCCTCGACCCCGCGGCCCCTTCTCCCATGACCTATCGCATCGGTATCGACGTCGGCGGCACCTTCACCGACCTCGTCCTGGTTCGTCCGGACGGGTCGGTTGCACTGGCAAAGAGCACCACGACGCCGCACGATCAATCGATCGGCGTGCTGGACGGCATTGCGCAGCTCGCGGCGGGTGAAGGCATGGAGCTGTCGCACCTGCTG
>JBBITY010000568.1:0-2068 GCA_037440565.1 Desulfurellales bacterium | reverse complement strand
GGGATCGGACAATCCGATCGCGCCGAAACACGGGCAGTCTTTGCTGGTCGGCAGGCCGGACGAGCGGTAGACCAGGAAAGCCAACCCCAACATCGCCGCCAACGCCCCGCCGCGGCTGGCGTGGCGCGGGCTCACGAGCCAGCACGCCGCCAGCGCTTCCAGTGCTATCAGGACTGCGGCGGCCACGGGCGCGGTGGGCGCCGCCGGGCCCATTTGCCCGGCCAGGAAGCTCGTGACGGCGGCGAAGTCGAGCAGCTTAGCCGCCGCGGCGGTGCCGAGCACCAGCGCGCAGCTCCAGCGCAAGAGCGCAACCTGTCTCGCCAAGCGGGGAGTCATCCCCAACCTCGCGGCCCGCGACCATCGGGCCATCGGGAGTGTAGCCGATCCACTCGGGCGCTTCCAGGTCGAACGGCGGTTTCCTGGAATACAAAAAAAAACAAAACGCAAGCGACGGCGGCTAGGGTTGTTCGGGCGGCGGTGCGGGGATTGCGACCGCGGTGCGCCGCGGGTCGGCGACCTTTAGGCTGAGCGCAGGTGCCGGCGCGCGGCCGGATCCGAGTTGCTTGGGGTCCTGGTGAAGTGGCTCGGCTGGGCTTCCTCGTCGAGCCGTCCGAGCGCCCGGCGCGACATCGGCCAGAGCCGCGTGCCGGACCCGCCGGCCATGATCACCGCGTACACGGCGCGCTCCGCCGCGGAGCGGAGTCCCCCGCCCGGCGGCCTGGTCACTCTAGTATCGGCGGAGCGAGGCGAGAGCGCAGGTGCCGCGGTCAAGCGCGGCCGGACGGGGCTGTGTCGGCCAGTGGTCAAGCAGCAGCCCACGTCCCTGGCAGCGGGTCGAATGTATCTTTTTTTTTGATACGAACCGTCTCTTGCAAAGCACGACGCGATCTGCGATGGTGGGTGCAGGCGCCGATTCGGAAGGTGCCAGGTTCGTGGTGACGGGGTTGGATCTCCTCGCTCCGTCGTACTCAGGTCAGGGGACCCGCTCCGCTCGCTATCCCAGGCCCAGCCGGCGCCAGGAGAACGGCGATGGCGCGATGGTTGTTCGCGGTAGCGATGGGCGCGGCGCTGCTGGCGCCGGTGAGAGCGATCGAGCAGCTCACCTCGGCTGAAGCGGCCTCGGTGACGGGCGGGCAGACGTTCGGCAACAGCCAGTGTGACTTGGTTGGCTACTGCACAATGTCGGAGCCCTGCCATGGCCCGATTGAGAACGGCGTGTGTCGGGCGATCTACGACCACGCACAGAGATATATCTGTGGTCTTGGAATTATGAATTGCTTCGAGTACTGGAACAACTACGGCGGCGATGGCTGCGTGGACTGCTATGCGTATTTCTACGGTGATTACGATGAAGATCAAGGTGGTTGCTACGATCAATGCACAAGCGGGATAAACGGGATTGTTTACTCATGTTGCATAGACTGGTTATGAACAGCACTCGATAGGACTAGGTGCGGTGCCCCGCACTCAGGCAGCCCATCGGGCGCGGAGCTAGTGCCGGAGCGTGAGTGCGCGTGACATAGCTGGCCCTCGAATGGACTCCAGCCATGGTATGCAATTCGCTTATGCTGGTTGCGTCGCTCGCGGGTGTCGGCTTGACGACGCAGCAGGTGGATGTGCTGCGAACGCTGACCGCCGGCGTCGTGCATCGCGAGCAGATGATCCGTCGTATCGACGCAGTGGTGGTGCAGCGCCGTGATCCCGCCGGGCCGACGATCGCCCTGCCGCGACCCGGCGGCGGGGAGTTTCCGGCCGAGCGCGCCGGGCAGAACCGCACTGGCCTGACGGCGTTTCGGTTCACAGCCAGCACGCAATCGTACCGCCGCGACGAGCTGGTGCTCGACGCGCCCGCAGAGGAGCTTCTGCGGCCTGGCCCAGCCGACGGCCCAGTTGGGCGTCGCGAGCGCCCTAGGTCAGTCGTCACCCACTACGACGATGGAGAACGGTGGCTTACACTCGCGAACGGAGGACGGCAGGTTACGGCCATGGCATCGCAACTCCTGACGCCGCCGGCGGCTGCTGCGGTTGTCAGTCAGGCTCTCGTACTACGCACGCCAGTGGGCATGGC
>JBBITY010000567.1:0-2072 GCA_037440565.1 Desulfurellales bacterium | reverse complement strand
GACCGTCGCCGAACCCGTGTCGACCGCCGTCACCGAGGGGATCCGCGTGACCGTCCGCTCGCAGTACCTGCCGGACCAGTCGTCGCCGAACGACGACCGGTTCGTCTTCGCCTACACGGTGAAGATCGCGAACGAGGGCACCCGGACCGCCCAGCTCCGCACCCGCCACTGGATCATCACCGATGGCCGCGGGGTGATCGAGGAGGTGCGCGGCGACGGGGTGGTCGGCGAGCAGCCGCGGCTGTCGCCCGGCGAGACCTTCCAGTACACGTCGGGCTGCGTGCTCCAGACCGCCGTCGGGACGATGCAGGGCAGCTACCGCTTCTTCCGCGACGACGGCTCGCACTTCGACGCCGCGATCGCAGCGTTCTCGCTGGCGTCGCCGCTGGCGGCCCGCGAGAGCGTGCTCAACTAGTACCCCGCCCCAGTGAAGGTGAACGGTTCAGGCCGTAGCCTGGACCGGCTCCCCGGTCGGAACTGGGTAGCTGCGGCCGAGCTTGTTCCGGGCACGCTCGATCGTGAACATCCACTTGATCGCCGCGCCTTCGCGGTTGCGGCGGCGCTGCCAGCTGGCGACCTCTGCAACGAGCGTCTGCTTGTCTGGGATGCGGCGATCAAGGCATTGGCTAGCCATCACGCCGATCTCGATCTCAACCATGTTGAGCCAACTGGCGTGTTTGGGCGTGAAGTGAAACTCGAGGCGACTGAGGATCCTGCGCGCCTCCGGGGCGGGAAAACGCTGGTATAGCGCCGACGGCGTGTGCGCTGAGAGGTTGTCGAGGACGACGCGGATCTTCTCGGCACCCGGATAGTGGACATCGACGAGATCCTGCATGCACTCCGCGAAATCGACGCACGCTCGACGGTCGGTCACTTTGGCGTGTCGCCAGGGTCGATTTACGTCGACGAACATGAAGATGTTGGCGGTGCCGTTGCGCACGTACTCGTAGTCGAAGCGAGCGCGCTTTCCCGGCTCGGCCTGCACTGGAACCCGCTCTTCGCCAATGAGCTGGCG
The DNA here is from genome assembly GCA_037440565.1 of Desulfurellales bacterium. Taxonomy (GTDB): domain Bacteria; phylum Desulfobacterota; class Binatia; order HRBIN30; family CADEER01; genus JBBITY01. The sequence goes on along the minus strand of JBBITY010000567.1, from coordinate 1,057 downwards.
AGGCGTCTCGTCGAAGCAAACGACCGGCCTCCGCTCGTCGGGCGGCTCTGCGTACAGCGCGAGTACGTCTTCCATACGGGCGACGAACTCAGCGTCGACCTTGGGGATACACCACATCTTCTCCTGCCACGGCTTGAGCTGCATCTCGCCTAACCGCCGACGGATCGTCTCCGGCGAGACCTTGGTGTGCGCCGTCAGCCGAACCATCTCGTCCGCAAGCAACTGCAGCGTCCAGTGCGCGCGCCCCGAGGGTGGCTTGGAACAGGCCACGGCACATAGGATCGCCTCGTCTTGCACATCCAACTTGCGAGGGGCTCCGGGTCGGGGCGCCTCGCCGAGTGCAGCCTCGAAGCCGTCTTCAACGAACCGCTGCTTGGTCCGATAGACCGTCGACGTCCCCACGGCGACGTTGCGGGCGATCTCCTCGTCCTTCGAGCCTCGGTCCGCCGCCAACAGGATCTGCGCGCGCTTGAGCCGCCGAACGGCGCCCTTGCCACCCTGGACCATCTCGAGAAGCTCGGCCCGCTCCTCAACCGAGAGCGTCACGCGGTAGCGAATGTTCATGCTGGCTCCTTTGCGGAGCCTTTGATCAAATCGCGAGCGGCATGGCAACTCAGGCGACGCCCCGTTTCACCGATCTTCAGGGCCAGTACCTCGCCTTCATCCACGCCTACGGGCTGGTCAACGGCCGGCCGCCCGCCGAGGCCGACATGCAGCGCTTCTTCGGCGTCACACCCCCCAGCGTCCACAACACGGTGAAGACGCTGGAACGACTCGGCCTGATTACGCGCGCACCGCGCCAGGCGCGGAGTATCGCCGTCGCCGTGCCGGAGGACGAGCTCCCCCGCCTCCGGCAACCGATCAAATCCTCTGGGGCGGGGTACTAGCTCGCCAGCACCTCGGCCGCCCGCAGGACCGCCGCCGGGCGCTTCTTCACGCCGAGCCGCTGGTAGAGGCGGAACAGCCGCGACTTGATGGTCCCGGTGCGGACGGACAGCTGCGCGGCGATCTCCTCGTTCGACAGCCCCTGCCACAGCATCGCGAGGAGGCGGGCGTC
>JBBITY010000566.1:0-2078 GCA_037440565.1 Desulfurellales bacterium | reverse complement strand
GACTCCGTGGCCGCGCCGCCGTCCGACGGCCTCTCGCCGCACGTGGTGGCCGAGCGCGACCGCCCCTGGCAGGACACCGTCGGCGAGGGGGCCGGCTGGGTGAGCCAGACCAAGCTGATGCTCCACGACCCCGCCCGCGAGGAGGAGGAAATCAAACTCAACGTCGTCGCAGTGGTCCGCCTCGCGCGCGCCGCCCTGCCGGGAATGCTGGCGCGCAAGCGCGGTGCCATCATCAACGTCTCCTCGTTGGCCGGGTTCCAACCGGGGCCCAACACCGCGACTTACGCGGCGTCGAAGGCCTTCGTCAACAGCTTCACAGAAGCACTCTCCGAGGAGGTGCGTGACTCCGGCGTGCGTGTGCAGGTACTCTGTCCGGGTTTCACGCGGACTGAGTTCCAAGCGCGGGCGGGGATCGACGCATCCCGGATTCCATCTGTGGCCTGGATGACCGCCGAGGCCGTCGTGGATGCTTCGCTCGCGGCGCTCGAGCGGGGCGATGTCGTGTGCGTGCCGGGTGTCCTCAACCGGCTTCTTGCCGCAGCCGTAGCGACGCTTCCTCGGGCGCTCGTTCGCCGCGCGAGCGGGATCCTCAGCAATCGCGTATTGGCGTGAACCCTCCGCAAGGCACGTCCCCGTGCGGCGCTGACGGCAACGCGTCCTTCACGGCCGGTGCGGTTCCACCGTACCGGCCTCGATCTCTTGTGCGAGCATCTGATTGAGTGCGCCGCCGCGCCGCCACATGTAACAGGAATCCGGCAAGCCCCCCCTTCCCATATACGACCGACTGTACTTGGCCTCTACCGGCCAATGTTCCGACAGCGCGCCGACGCATTGGATGAGCGTTGGTGCAACAGTGAGCATGGCGTCAAGTAGTGGGCGATCGCCGGCTGCATCCCCCAGCCGGCGCAACAGTTCGGCGCTCCCACCCGACCACAGGGAAAGTCCCGCGAGCGGCGCAAGCACGTCCGCCCGGTCCCGCCAGACAGCTTCCTCGAAATCGGCGAGGCCGCGTTGGCGCTCTGCCCCCACCGCCGAACGCAACGTAAACGCCGGAAAGTCGACCGTCGCCAGCAGTCGCACCTCCAATTGCCCGGCGAAGCGTTCCATCGGGCGCGCGACCAGCTCTGCCGGTGCGAAATGCAGATCCGTCAGCTGCACGGCGATGTCGACGCTGCCCGATTCAACCCGGTAGCCGTCAATCACCACATCGCGCCGGAAAACCCTTTCGCCGGGTCGCCGCGTTGCCCCGTGTCGCACTATGCGGTCACAATCGAGTCCGCGCACGATTGCCGAACCGACCATCTGAGCGAGGGTGAGAAGGTGTGAACAGCCGCGCGGACCGCCGATCTCGGTGCGGACCCGGCGTGCGTAGTCGCCGTCGATTCGCGTGCCTGCCAGGCCGGCTACACGCGCGATGGGGTCCCGGCAGTTCTCACCCTTGGTCAGTTGCGAAGACTCGAAGGCCACCGCAGGCTGCGCCGCCGCCAGGCTTTCGAGCACGGCGGTCGTCGGATCGACTATGCCGACGAGTTGCATGTGATGGATGATTCCCGGCGGCTGCAGGTCTCCTGCAACCGGGACGAAGCCGCACTTGCGCAGGTCGAGAATGTACGCTTCTGCATCGAGCTTCCCGTCCGCACGCTGGCGGAGCGAGACCGCCAGCGCACGTGCGTGCAGGGGATGACCATGAACCGACAGGCGCATGGGGCCACTTTGTCGTACCTCCCGCAGGCGACGCAAGGGGGGCGCGTCGAGCGGTGTGAGGAGCCCTCCCCGCTCTCGCCCCCCTCTTTCACCCTTTCCTTCGCCCCGCCTTGTGCGTCCGGTCGCCGCTGTGGTAACCGAAGACGCGTTTTGCTGTTGCTCTGGGGGGAACCATGTCGCGAATGACTGCGCGAGTCGGCGCGCACCTGCGGCGCACGACGGCGATGCTCAAAACCGTGGGCGCGGCCGGTGCATGAGGCCCGCCATGGCGCGCGTCGGCGTCGTCGGGCTCGGAAACATTGGCGGCGCGATCGCGGCAAACCTCGTTGCCAGCGGTCATGCCGTAACGGTTTGCGATATCGACGCCATGCGCA
>JBBITY010000565.1:0-2083 GCA_037440565.1 Desulfurellales bacterium | reverse complement strand
TTCGCAGCATCGCCCTGAAGATGCTCGCATCATCCAGCATCAGGCGCCCGGGATAGGCCATGAACAGCTTGAACGACGGCACGCCTTCACGGACCAGCGCGTCCATCTCCGTCTCCACGTGATCGGAGTAGTCGCACACGATCATGTGGAACCCGTAGTCGATGACCGCGCGGCCATCAGCCTTTCGCCTCCACGTCTCGAACGCGCGAGGCAGCGACTCGCCCTTCGATTGCGTCGCGTAGTCGATGACGGTGGTCGTGCCGCCCACCGCCGCGGCGATCGTGCCCGACTCGAAGTCGTCCGCGGAGCGGACCTCCGGCGTGAGCGGCATGTCCAGGTGGGTGTGCGCGTCGACGCCGCCGGGCATGACGAGACGGCCGGTGGCATCCAGCACGAGGTCCGCTGGCGCCGCGAGGCCTGGACCCACCTCGGCAATGGTCTCGCCGTCGATCAGGACGTCGGCCGCACGAGTGTCCGTGGCCGTGACGATCGTGCCATTGCGTATGAGGGTACGCATGAGCCGGCTGCTGGGATTATAGCTGGCTCAGAGGTTCACGGTGCACGGTGCAAGGTTCACGGTGCACGGTGCAAGGTGCCCGGTGCAAGGTTCACGGTGCACGGTGCACCGTGCAAGGTTCACGGTGCACGGTGCAAGGTTCGGTCAAGTCCCAAGTTGCCTGTAAAAGCTCAGACGGCGTTGGTATCCTCCGCTGCGTCTCACGCCACCGCTTCCTTCTTGGTCGGCGCTGCGATCGCCGCCCGCAGTTGTGCAAGCTGCCGCAGGGTCGCCGCGGTCATCGGGACGCCGCGCCAGTGCTTCGACGCCGCAATCAGACTCGCGTAGAGCAGCGAGAGGCACGACCGCTCGGTCGGGAACCGCGGGATCACTTTGGTCCGTCGCCGCGCCTCGCCGTTCAATCGCTCGAGACGATTCGTCGTTCGAATCCGGAGATGGTGCGCCTCGGGAAACCGCAGATACGTGACGCATTCCTCGAGGTCTCGTTCCAAACACTCCATCGCGGCCGGATAGCGGTCCTTGAACTTGGCGATGAGGTCGCGCCCCCGCGTGAGCGCCGCCGCGTAGCTGGGCGCGAGAAACACCTGCTGGACCAACTTCTTCATCGTGGCCTTCATCAGCCGCGGCACCTTGGCCAGGATGTTGCGCATCCGGTGGACCTGACACCGCTGCCGATAGGCGTGCGGCCACATGCGCTTCACGGCCTTCACCAGTCCGGGCGCGCCGTCCATGACCACCAGCAGCGGATCGCGCAGGCCGCGGGCGACCACGTCCTGCAGGAAGCTGAGCCAGGCGTCGTACGATTCGCGCGGTCCGATGTCCAGGTGCAGCAGCACCGGGCGCCCGTCTTCCAGCAGCGCGTAGGCCGACAGCACGCCTTCTTTCTCATTCGTCCCCTGGCGCGCCGCGTGATACTGCCCATCGAGAAACAGGTAGACCACCGGCAGATCGCTCAGGTCCCGCCGGCGCCAGGTCTCGAAGTCTTGGTTCAACTCCTGCGTGATGCGGCTCACCGTGCTCTTGCTCAGCCGCGTGTCGCCAAAGGCTTCGCCGTAGAGCGCGCCGACGTCTTGCGTGGAGAGCCCGCGGACATACATGCCCCGCACCAACGCCTCGAGGTCGGGCGTGCGCGACGCCAACCGCTCGGGCAGCTGTGGACGGAAGGGTTCGGCAGTCCCGCGCAGCTGCGGCACGGCGAACTGCAGCAACCCCGCTTCGGTCTGCACCGCCTTCGGCTCGTAGCCATTGCGCCAGCCGACGCGCGCTCGCGCGCCGCGCCGATAATGGCCGCGGCCCAGAAACGCCGTCGCTTCGGCTTCGATGGCCACCTGCAGCATGTAGCGGGCCGTCCCGCGGACGAAGCCCTCCATCGGCCCCGTCGCTGCGACGTCCCCCTGCTCGTCGCCCCGCAACAACGCTTCGACCTCTTCCTTCATCCGCACGCTCGGTGGTACTCTCTTCATGGCGTTGATTCCTCCCCGGCCCCGCTCGCAACGGAGCCTTTCCTTTTGGTCACCAGGAGGATACCAACGCCTCTTTGCTTTTACAGGAAGTTTAGGACGTCAC
>JBBITY010000564.1:0-2126 GCA_037440565.1 Desulfurellales bacterium | reverse complement strand
CGGTCTCAAGCCCTCTCAAGCCCGAGGCGTCACGCGGCTAATTTGGACAAGAGTGCACTGACCCATTTTCCATGGACGCGCGCCAATACCACGAGCGCACCAAGCATTCGCCGGCGAGCGTTCAGGCGGACCGTCATTTCCTGGATTGGGCAATCCAGCCGCTTCCGTTCAAGATCTACAGAGGCCTGGAGCCGATTCCACTGCCGCACGGCTTCGCGGAGTCGCCCGCTCCCGCGCTGCCGGCTATCGCCTGCCCCGGCACGCCGCGGGTCGCCAGCGTGCCCGACCTGCGCGCGCTCGCGCGGCTCTGCCATTTCACGGCCGGCATCACGCGCAGGCGCGTCTATCCGGACGGGCGGGAGTTCGCCTTCCGCGCCGCTGCGTGTACCGGCGCTCTCTACCACATCGATGTCTATCTCGTGTGCGGCGACCTGCCCGGGCTGGGTGCGGGGGTCTACCACTTCGGGCCGCACGACTTCGCCTTGCGCCGATTGCGTCCCGGCGATTACCGCGCGGTCGTGGCGGAAGCGGCGGTCGGCGAGCCGGCGGCCGTAGATGCGTCGGCCTTCCTGATCTTCGCCTCGACCTTCTGGCGCAACGCCTGGAAGTACCGAGCCCGCGCCTACCGCCACTGCTTCTGGGATACGGGCACGATGCTCGCCAACCTGCTGGCGGTGACCGCCGCGGACCGGATACCGGCGCGGCTGATCCTCGGCTTCGTCGACGAGACAATCAACCGGTTGCTCGGCCTCGACGCTGAGCGTGAGGCGGCGGTGTCGCTGGTCGCGATTGGCCATCAGCCCCAAGATCGACTCGCTCCAGCTCCTCCCCTCCGCGCGTTATCCCTGGAGACCGTGCCGCTGTCGTCGCGTGAGGTGGACTATCCCGCGATCCGAGCGGCGCATGCCGCTTCATCGCTGGCGACCGCGGAAGAGGTGCACCGCTGGCGACAGAAGGCGTGGCTGCGTGAACTGCCGGCGCCGTCAGGGCCGGTGTTTCCCTTGCGACCCCTCGCCGACCCGCCGGCAACAACACTCGACCGGACGATCCTCGGGCGCGGTTCGGCCCGGCACTTCGCGCGCGTGGCGCTGGCGTTCGAGCAACTGTCTACGCTGTTGATTGCGGCCACACGAGGAGTTCCGGCGGATTTTCTCCCTGGCGAGGACCAAGCGGGTGGGCTCACCCACATGTATCTGATCGTCAATGCGGTGGACGGCCTGCCCCCCGGCGCGTACGTGTATCACCGTTCGCGCGGCGCGCTGGAGTTGCTCCGCCAAGGTGCATTCCGGCGCGAGGCGGGATTTCTCGCTCTCTGGCAGGAGCTGGGCGCAGACGCGAGCGTCAACTGCTACATGCTCGCTGAACTCGACCCGATACTGCAGCGCTTGGGCGATCGGGGCTACCGCGCCGCGCAGCTCGAAGCGGCAATCATCGGGGGCAAGCTCTACCTGGCCGCCTACGCTCTCGGTCTCGGCGCGACGGGGCTGACCTTCTTCGACGATGAGGTCACGCGGTTTTTCTCGCCGCACGCCGCCGGTCAGAGCGTCATGTTCCTGGCTGCGGTGGGCCCCCGCCGCGCGCGGCGCCGGCGCGCATGAGCGCCCCGGAGACCTCTGCCTGGAACACCGCTTGGCCGGCGCCGTCGCGGATACCGCCCTGTTGCCAGGGCTCACTGAGTGTGAAGGCGATCTGGTTCCCGGAGCCGCGCCGTCAGCGGCATGTCGGGCTGGATGGCCTCTTCGATGCTGATGAGTGGGCGGCTGACGAAGGGGTGAATCCGGATCGGACACGGGTCGACGTCACACATGGCGCAGAACTCCCGCCGGCAGGGGTCGACATGGAACACGATCTCCCCCGTGTGCGGCAGGGTGTCGAACACGCGGCGTTCAAAGCCATCGGCCATATCGTGCGCCTCTTCGACGCTCCAGAATTCCGGCACGACCAAGTGCGCGTCGACGTGCGTGAAGCGGCCGGAGCGGATGGCGCGCAAGTGATGGACGCGAATGATGCCGGGCGTCGTGTTCGCGTTGATGGCGGCGACGAGCCGCTGGAGAAGTCCGATGTCTTCTTCGTCGAGCAGACCACCGGCAGCCTGCCGCACGAGACCGAGGCCTGCCCACGCGAGG
>JBBITY010000563.1:0-2134 GCA_037440565.1 Desulfurellales bacterium | reverse complement strand
GTTGCGTTCCTGGGCTGTTACGCTGTTAGGGGGAGACACGCGGCAAGTTGACCACACGGCGGAGTTGTGTATTGTCCTCGCAGAGCTACACACCGATGACCCGCGTCCAGATTCTCCTCTCCGAAGAGGAAGACCGCCGGCTGGAACGGCTCGCCCAACGGCGCCGCGAGTCGAAGTCGAGTATCGTTCGGCGGGCGCTCAAGTTGCTGCTGCGCCTCGAAAGCGACAGCGACGAGCCTCTCCTGGAGTTGATCGGCCAGGCAGGGAAGACAGGCGTTCGGCACGGGGCTCGCGATCATGATCGCTTGCTCGTCCGGACGCCGCAACGGCACCAAACGCGCTGAATGGAGCCGCGCCGGCTGTTTGTCGACACAGGCGCGTGGTATGCCGTCCAGGCCGCCGACGATGAGTGGCACGGTGTGGCGGCGGACACCCTACGGCACTTGCTGAGCGCTGCACACATCCTCGTGACGAGCAACCATGTCGTGGGCGAGACGTACACGCTCCTGCGTGTGGTGTGCGGCCATGCGGCGGCGGTGCGGTTCCTCGATCGCTTGGAAGAAGCGAGGCGCCTCGAGCGGATTTTCGTCAGCGAAGCGCTGGAAAGGGGGGCGTACCGGCTGTTGCGGCAGCACGCCGATCAGGACTTCAGCTTTGTGGATGCAACCAGCTTCGCCGTGATGCGGGCCGAGCGGATCCGACATGCATTCGCGTTCGACCAGCATTTTGCGACCGCGGGCTTCTTGCGCGTTCCCGTCGATCTACCGGTTGCGCAGCTCTGAAGTGCGGTACCGCCGGCCGGCCGCCGCCACTGGCCGGTATCGGCCCGCTCCCCCTCCGCTCACCTTCTCGCATCGCCTGACATGCGAAAGGTCATCATCCTGCAGGACCTCACGCATTGCGCCCGAATTGACGAAAGGCGAAGAGTGAAGCTGCGGAGCGCGCGCCGGACAACACGGGAAGAATGAAAGCCCCACACAAGAGACTGAAACGCGAGCGAGAAACGATCGAACGAATGATCGCCCTCTTCTGCCGGGAACAGCACCGGTCGAGTGGCGGTCTATGTGCGGAGTGCGCCGAGCTGGCCGAGTACGCGAAGCGCCGTTTAGACAAGTGCCCCTTTCAGGACGAGAAGCCGACGTGCGCGCAGTGCCCCATTCACTGCTACAAGCCCAGCCGCCGCGAGCAGATTCGTCTGGTGATGCGGTACGCCGGTCCGCGGTTGCTCTTTCGCCACCCCGTGCTCGCCATCCGCCACAAGCTCGACGAGCGCAAGAAACCCCCCGATCACCCGCACCCGGAAAGGCGCGTTGTGGGGCGCTGATGGGACCAGATTAGCAGCGAGGACCTCTGATTAGTCCGGGGAGCCCGGGATCCAGACAAAATGGTTCAGCCTCCGCGGATGTCGGCGATGATCTCCTCGGCAGCGCTGATCTGGGTAGGAAGCCCGGGACCACTGACGCGGTGTCACCCGGCCGCGCGGCGCTGCGGAGGGGCCACGGCAGCCGCACTGGAGTCCGGCACCGCCAGCCGGTGAATCGTCTCCAGCAAAACCTCTCGCTGAATGGGCTTGGAGACGTAGCCGTCCATCCCCGCCTGCAGACAACGCTCCTCGTCGCCCTTCATGGCGTGGGCGGTCATGGCGATGATCGGGACGTGGTGATTGTCGATTTTCGATTCTCGATTTTCGATTCCTGAGCGAACCGCTGGCTGACGGCTGCGGGCCGCTTCGCGGGCGCGGATGGCCGCCGTGGCTTCGAAGCCGTCCATGTTGGGCATCTGGACGTCCATCAAGACGAGGTCGAAGCCCTCACGCTCCCACGCGGCCAGCGCCTCTCGGCCGTCGTTTGCCACCACCACCGTATGGCCCGCCTTCTCCAGCATGTGGACCGCGAGGCGCTGATTGACGGGGTTGTCCTCGGCCACCAAGACGCGGAGGCGCGGCCACGAAGGCTCCGCCGGCCGAGCGGTGACGGCCGAGCGATCGTCAGCCGCCGGAACGGTGCCCCATGCGGTGAGGATGGTCTCAAGCAGCTCCGACGGGCGAATAGGTTCGGTGAGATAAGCGGTCACGCCCAACTCGCGGCAGCGAGCGGCTTCTCCCGCCAGGTCGGCTGACGACAGCATCATGATG
>JBBITY010000562.1:0-2152 GCA_037440565.1 Desulfurellales bacterium | reverse complement strand
CCGGCTTCGGCCGCACCGGCGCGATGTTCGCGGCGCAGCGCCTGGGCGTGCGCGCCGACATGATCACCTGCGCCAAGGGGCTCACCAACGGCGCCGTGCCGATGGGCGCGGTGCTGCTGGGGCCGGCGATCGTCGACGCCTTCATGCAGGGGCCGCCGGCGGAGATCGACCTGTTCCACGGCTACACGTATTCAGGGCACCCGGTCGCCTGCGCCGCGGCACTCGCGGCCATCGGGATCTACGAGCGCGAGGGGCTGCCGCAGCGCGCCGCGTCGCTGGCACCGGTCATCGCCGATGCCGCCCACGCGCTCCGTGGGCTGCCGGGCGTCGTCGACATCCGCAATTTCGGTCTCATCGCGGCGGTCGAGCTCGCCGATGAGCCCGGCCGCGCACCGACCCGCGCCTTCGAGGTGTTCCGCCGCTGCTTCGAGCACGGCCTGCTGGTGCGCGCGACCGGCAACGTGATCGCACTGTCACCGCCGCTGATCGTCACCGAGCCCGAGCTCGCTGCGATGTTCACGACGCTGGCGGCGGCGATCCGCGCCACGCCGTAGGCGCTTCGGCGGCGGCGCAGCAGAGCAAGGGGCTGGCGATGTCGCCATCGCCAGCCCGGTGGCCGCGCCGCCCGCCCCGGGGGGGGGGGGGGAGCGCGCGGCGCCTGCCGCCTATTTCTTCTCTTCTTCCTTCGCCCAGGGAAGCGTGGTCGACACCGCGAGGATCACGCGGTCCTCGTTGTTGAAGATGTCGCTCTTGATCGTGTCCTGGCTGCTCCCGACGAACTTCAGCTCGGCACTGAAGTTGCCGAAGCTCTTAGAGACGCCGACCGAGTAGTCGGCGTACTCGGCGTCGGTCCAGAACTGCCCGAAGCTGTAGCCGACGTGGCCGGTGACGTCGAAGCCGGAATCCCCGATCGGCACGGTGACGCTTCCCTCGACGTAATGGCCGTCCTGGCTGTCGACGTTCCTGCCGTCGGCGACTACCGGCCAGGCCCAGCCATAGTAATAGGACAGCGAGAACCAGCCCTTGCTTGCGCTGAGCCAGACCTCGGGGTAGGCCCACTCATCGTGACCGGGATAGGTGTAGTAGATGACGCCGGCGTTGAAATTGGCCAGCGCGTCGCTGCCGAAGCTGTAGTCGGCGATCAGGTCGAGCTCGGTCTTGGCGTCGCCGGGCCCGAAGTCGATGTTGCTGGTCCAGCCCCCGACGTGAATCGGACCACTGGAATAATCGAGCCCGATCTGCAGCGCCGGGCTCTTGCCGGACTGGCTGTAGCCGCGGAAATCGTAATCGGACACCAGCGCTGGCGTAACCGATACATCGGCGTGCGCGGCGGCGGCTGCCAGCGCCAGCGCAAGACCGGCCAGATAGACGCTTGACCTCATCATGAATCCTCCCTCGGGGATCTCGTTGTCTGAAAACGCCACCTGACGTCTGCAAGGAGTATACCAGCGGCCCCACTTGGCGCTCCGCCGCGGCTCCCCTGGCCGTCGCATTTGACTTATTCGAAGATCGCGTAGATCTTCTCGCAGTCTTCCAACGTCTCCCACACGCCCGAAAAACCGTTGTTGATCAGGAAGGTAGATCCCGCAGCGAAAACCCATTCGTCGCCGCGATCGCTCGTCAGCCGTACGCGACCCCTGAGCAGGTGACATAACTCAACTTCGGTGTAGCGCACGCGCCACGCACCAGAACGGCACATCCAGCGTCCGCAGTGGAACCGTCCTGAGGCATCGGAGAAATAATTCCACGTCTGCTGCAGCGGATTGCCCGAGAGAATGCCATCGGCCGGCGGCGCGGCCGCCGCGGCGGGGATCGGCAGCTCAAAGGAGACGATTTCGCTGGGCATGGGGATCACCTGCTGGCGCACCGAGTCGTGGCCGGCATTCTGCCCGGCGCGCGCACCGGCGAGGTCATCCGCCCGTCACGGCGCCGTCGCCGCGCCGTCATGCCGCTGCGCAACACTCATTGCCAGGGTGGACAACACGACCACGACCCCGTGACAGCACACACGACCCCGCAGCTCGGTGTGCACGTTCGCACCGTGTTCCTCTCCGATCTTCACTTGGGTACGCCGGACTGTCGTACCGACCTGCTGCTGGACTTCCTGCGCACGGTGCAGATGGACCGCCTCTACCTCGTTGGCGACATCATC
>JBBITY010000561.1:0-2163 GCA_037440565.1 Desulfurellales bacterium | reverse complement strand
GAGCCCTGTGAGCGACACCACCCTCCCCGAGCCGTGGAGCGTGGATCCGACGCTGCGCTTCGATCGGATTCACGTCGTCGAGTCGCTGCACACCGGGTTTGCCGGCCGCAGCGGCTTACGCCTGTCGGAGGAGCTCGAATCGCTCACGGCGCCGACGCCGGTGAAGGTTGTCTATCACGCGGTCGAGAACAAAGAGGCGTTTCGGACAGCCATGCTCGCGATCGTGGCCGAAGCGCAAGCGGGCCACTTTCCACTGGTGCATCTCGAGGCGCATGGCGAGGAGCGTCAGCCCGGGATCTCGACGACGAGTCGAGGCGTGGTGCTGGCCTCAGGCGAACTAGTCCCCTGGCTGGAACTCCAACCGTACCTGGTGGAAATCAACCGAGCGACACGGTTGCGCCTGCTGGTCTTCCTCGCGACGTGCTTCGGCGCAGACGTCGCCACGCTCATGCAACCAACCCAACGGGCGCCCGCACGGATCATCGTCGGACCAGTGGCAACGATCACGCTTGATGTGCTTGAAAAAGGAACGTTCGCGTTCTACCGCATGCTGTTCGAGTCAGGCGACGGCGCCCAGGCGTTGATCGCGACGACAAAAGCGACCGGCGGCGCGTTCTTGCCTTTGTCGGCCGAGCGGCACTTTCTCAACATCATGGTGACCTACTACAACGAGACCACCCCGGCAAACATCGCTGCGCGGGTCGAGCGGCAGATTGCGCCAATGGTGCTGCAGGGTGTGCCCTCAGCAGAAATCGACAGGCGACGGCAAGCAATGCGGGCGTTCCTGGCAGACTTCAAAATGGTGTTCGACACGCACTATCGGCGGTATTTCTTCGTGGACGAACATCCCGAGATCGCCGACCGATTCCGAATGACATTCGAGTCGTGCTTTCAGCAGGCCCGCGCCGGCGCCGCCGACGATCCCCCTCAGGCTTGAGGCACCGCGGCCGGCAGTTCCTGCCAGTCATAGGCCATCGCGGGCCGCATTGACATTTGCTGGAAGTGCACTCCTCGCCAGCTACCTGCGTATTCGGCATTTCTTGCCGTCGGATCCCGCCCGCGTGATTCGGGAGTAGACTGAGCAGAGGGCAGCAGCATGGAAGTTGCGACTCCGAAGAGCCTCGAAGCGCTCGTCCGCAGGAAGGTCGAGGAAGGGCACTACAGCACCGAGGAGGAGGTCGTCGCCGACGCCTTGCGCCTCATGCAGGTCCGCGACGAGGTCGTGGCGATGAAGCGCGATCGGCTCCGGGACGCTCTTGACCGCGGCTACGAAGACGTCGCAGCCGGGCGGGTGATTCAGCTCGAGACCGAAGACGAAATCGACGCGCTGTTCGCCGGCTTGTGAAGCGACTCGACCTCACCGAGATCGCCCGGACGGATCTTGCCTCGATTCGTCGCTACTCCATTCGGACGTGGGGGCGGGACTAGACGACCAAGTACATGGACGCCCTCCGTGACACGATGAAGGGCTTGGCCCGTGGCACGGTGGTCACGCGCGCTCGTGACGACCTCAAGCCGGATATCCAGATGGCCACCAGCGGTCGTCACTGCATCTTCTTCGAGTCTGACGAGGCCCGCGTCCTGGTTGTGCGCGTTCTTCACGACAGGATGGACTACCGCCGCCACCTGGGTGCTCCCGGTGTTCCCAACGAGGACGCCTGAGGCAGCTCAAGCGCCGCGCCCCAGGCCCTCGACGGCCCGCACCAGCCACCTTCTTGCACGCCCGAGGAGCTGCCATCAGGGTGTTCAAAATGAAGCGGCGCGACCAGATCATCGACGAGCTGCACCGAGTCCGCGAGGACCTCGGCCAGGCGCACAACTTCGATGTCCACCGAATCGCCGCCGCGATCCGTCGACACGAAGACGAGAACCCTGACGGCGTCGTCCGGGAGTCGCCCAAGCGGTCGGCGCGACAGAAGAAGGCCTCGTAGCCGCGTCAAGCCGCACGCCTGAGCTGATCCACAGTCCGCAGCCAGGCCGTTATCTGGTTCCAACTGGCTGGCATTAGGGACGCCAGACTTCGCTCAGGGCAGTGCTTGCCTGGGCTTCGTCTGGGCAAGCCACGCGCAGAAGAAGTCTGAAGGTCTGGGCGAGTCACTGATCTTGCAGGTCACGACCCATGGTCCATCAAAGCCGTATCGTCTGCGTACTTCGAAGCGTGAA
>JBBITY010000560.1:0-2172 GCA_037440565.1 Desulfurellales bacterium | reverse complement strand
CACGGCAACAACGAGATCGGCACGCTTCAGCCCGTGGCGGAGATCGGGAAGCTGTGCAAGCAGCGCGACGTGCTGTTCCACACGGACTGCTGCCAGACGTTCGGCAAGGTGCCGATCGACGTGCAGGCCATGGGGATCGACTTGCTGACGTGCAGCGCACACAAAATTTACGGCCCCAAGGGCGTCGGCGCGCTCTACGTCCGGCGCAAGAAGCCGCGGGTGCGCTGCGAGGCCATCCTGCACGGCGGCGGGCACGAGCGCGGCATGCGCAGCGGCACGCTGAACGTGCCCGGGATCGTGGGGTTGGGCAAGGCGGCCGAGCTGTGCCGGGAACACATGGGGGTTGAATCGAAGCGCATCGCGGGCCTGCGCGACCGGTTACAGCGCGGCATCACGTCGCAGCTTGACGAGGTGTACCTGAACGGCGACCCGGTGAACCGCACGCCGACGAACCTGAACCTCTCGTTCGCGTACGTCGAGGGCGAGAGCATGATGATGGGCTTTTCGGACATCGCGGTGTCGAGCGGCTCGGCCTGCACGAGTGCGTCGCTGGAGCCGAGCTACGTGTTGAAATCCCTGGGCGTCGGCGACGAGCTGGCGCACAGCAGCATCCGCTTTTCGCTGGGACGCTTCAACACCGAGGCTGAGATCGACACGACGATCGACCGCGTGGTCGGCACCGTGCGTAAGCTGCGGGAGATGAGCCCGCTGTACGAGATGGCCAAGGAAGGGATCGACCTGAGCACGGTGGAGTGGGCGCATCATTGAGCGCGTCGAAAGTCAGTGCCTCGAAAGACGCTGGGAGACGAGAATGGCATATAGCAGCAAAATCATCGACCACTACGAGCGACCGCGGAATGTCGGCTCGCTCGACCGCAACAGCCCGCGCGTCGGGACCGGCATCGTCGGCGCCCCGGAGTGCGGCGACGTCATGAAGCTCCAGATCATGGTGGACGACGACCAGAACATCGTCGACGCCAAGTTCAAGACCTTCGGCTGCGGCTCGGCGATCGCCTCCAGCTCCCTTGCGACCGAGTGGCTCAAGGGCCGCAAGCTCGACCAGGCGCTGGACATCAAGAACACCGACATCGTCAAGGAGCTGGCGCTGCCGCCGGTGAAGATCCACTGTAGCGTCCTGGCCGAGGACGCCATCCGCGCGGCGGTTGCGGACCTGAAGAAAAAGCTGGAGAACGCCGAGCCGGCCCGCGCCGCCGCGGCGTCGGAATAGACCTTCGATCGGGAGGAACCATGAGCAGCACCGTTGATGCCGCCGCACAAAGCCCAGCAAAGCCCTCGGTCCGCGAGCGCGCCCGGACGCCGGAGGAAGGCAAGGGCGTGACGTTGTCCGACAAGGCCGCGTCTCAGATCAAGGAGATCCTGGCCAAGGACAACTACCCCAGCACCATGTACCTGTACGTCGGCGTCAAGGGCGGCGGGTGCAGCGGGCTTCAGTACGTCCTCGACCTGCGCGACGAAGCGCACGCCCCGGCCGCGGAGACCGACGAAGTGTTCCTGTCGCACGACATCCCGATCGTCTGCGACCTGAAGAGCTTCGTGGTCGGAAACCTCGACGGAACGACCATCGACTACCACGAGGGGCTTATGGGCGCGGGGTTCACCTTCAACAACCCCAACGCCAAGCACACCTGCGGGTGCGGCAGCAGCTACTCGGCGTAGACATGCGGTGCAGGATTTCTGGTTGCGGCCCGTGTGGGCGAAACCGCCGAGCGTTCGGCGGTCGCCAGCGCGGGCCGCGCCGTCAGAGCACAGGGGGAGCCGCCCAGTGACAGCGTCCCGGTTGCGTGCGGACGACGCCGTCGTGCTGAAGTGCTCGCATTGCGAGCGGCCGATGGACTCGCCGATCTTTTGCGCCGCCTGCGTGCACCTGTACCCCGCGGACGACTTCGACTTCTTCGAGCTGTTCGGCCTGCCGCGGACCTACGACCTGGACGCAGGCGAGCTGCGGCGCGCGTATCTGAACCTCGCACGCTCGATTCACCCCGACCGCATCGCGTCCGCCTCGCCCGATGCCGCGCGCATGAGCATGCGTCTCAGCGCCCAGCTCAACCAGGCCTTCGAAGTGCTCTCCGACCCGGTCCGCCGGGCGGAATATTTGCTGGAACTGGCGGGCGGACGATCCGCGGCGGAGGACAAGTCCGTCCCCCCGCACGT
>JBBITY010000559.1:0-2195 GCA_037440565.1 Desulfurellales bacterium | reverse complement strand
GGCCAAGGCGTCAACCAGACCGGCGTTCGAAAGCGCCGTGCCGGAGTTGACGCCACCCGCCAGGGAACAGCCGCCGGTCGTGTGAACCGCAACGGCCGCGCCGTCGGACTCCTGAATGACGGGCGAGCCGGAATTGGCGTCGGTCGTATCTACGGCGTACGTCAGCCGGGCGGACGGGTCCGTCCCCATGTACGGCCCCGTATGCGTTTTCTGCACCATGTTCCATTCATTGGGCACGGGCGCCGAGGTGACGCCATACCCGGTGACTCGCACGGTGGCATTGATCGTTGGCGGCAGGAAGGCCAGGTCGAAGGCGTCGCCCTGCGCCTCGTAGGGCGTCATGCCGGTGTTGGAGTTCGGATAGCACGCGAAATAGGCCCAGTCATTTCCCGGATCCGTCGGGAACGACATTTGCAGCGAGCTGTTCGCTACGACGTACTGGTCGTCCGGCGAGGCGTGAACCGTGGAGCCGTCCGGGTTTGACAGCGGCACGTTGAACTCTGCGACCATTCCCAGCCCCATGCAATGGCCAGCCGACAGCAGCGAATGCTGAAGGTCGTTGATCAGCCAGTATGTGCAGCCCCCGCCGCCGGCGCGTGCGACGCGCGGGTCGCTCGACAGCACGCGGTCGTCGTCCGGACCGCAGATGGTCCGCGAGCCGCCGCCGGAGGCAGCAATCGCGCCGTCAATGACCAGGCGGTTGGGCTCGAGGCCCGGCCGCGCCATCAGCTCCACGTGCACGGAATCGCCGTTGAAGTAAGCGCTGGTGTTCTGCCATTGTCGCACGTGTTCGGCGTTCAGGCGCTGCTGCGCGCCATCGAGCAGCGAAGTGATCCGCAGGAACGAGCCGTCGCCGCGGGCAGGCTGCCCGGCGAGCTGCACGTCGCCGAACTGGAGCCGCAGCCAGGCGGCGCCGGGGATGGTGACGATCGTCTCGTACACCACAATGTAGTCCTGGCCATTGGTCCCGCATACGGGGCCGGAATCGATCTCCAGGAGAACGCGCTGCGTTTCCTCGCGATCGAGGCTCATGAAGGTCTGGCCCGCGGCGAGCGAGCCGCAAATCAAGCACAGCGTGGGCGCCAGAAGTTTGCGGAACATCGTCAGTCTCCTGTTGCTTTCGTTTATGAAGCCGATGAAGAGCCCAATCAGCGAGCGCTTGCCACACACATTGCCCGGCCACCTGTCGCGGCGCGTTCGGGGTTCAAGAGCAGCCGATCCCGAACTGGCTCAGCAAGTGCGAAAGGTCGGCCAGGTCCACGTCATTGTCGCCGTCAAAATCGCCGTCGGAGAGCTCCGCGGGCGATGTGCCGAAGTTTTCAAGCAGCGTCGAGAGGTCGCTGAGGGCGACGGCATTGTCGCCGTCCAGGTCGCCGGGGCACGCCTGACGGAAGAACACGTTGTCGAAGGACGCGTCGAGCTGTTGGAGGGGATTGTCCGGGTTGACCAACCGCGAGGTGAACAGCCCGAAGCCGCCCGTGGAGAAGGTAGTGTCGGTGATGACCAATTGCGGGTCCGGCGGCTCGGACTCGCCGTCGGGCCAGGCCTTCAACTCGATGGTTGCGCCGACGGCCGCTGCGCTGAGTCGCCAGGCCTGGCCCACGGCGAAGGCATTCGGCATCACTTCCACAGCGGTCAATACGCCGTCTTCAAATCGATTGTAGATCAAGCGGCCGTCGCCCTCCTCATCCGTGGCGAGAAAGGCCAGATAGGAGCTGTTCACGCCATCCGAGCGAAGAAAGAAGCCCGCGGTGGTGCCGATTGCGTCACACCACAGAGTGCACATCATCGTGCCGTCAGCGTAGGTGGGCGTGAGGAAGGAGTCCTCGTACGCGAGAAACAGTGCGCCGTCGACCGGTGCAGAGGTGGTCATCTGCACCACTCCGTTCACGGCGGAAGCGGCTCCGTTCTGGCCGGTGGTTCGATCCTGGAAGATCCATCCTTCTAGGTCGCCGTCATCAAAGTCGTCGATCAGGGTGCCGGTGCCCGCGTAGGCTGGCAGTGCCAGCGCCGCGGCCAGGATTCGCGGTCCGACCCGGCTCACGGAGTTGATGCGCTTCATGGGGCTCTCCATGTGCGGTGGGGGCCTGCGGCCCGGATGAATCTTTCGCGGCCCGAACAGCCGCTCCACTGAATCAGGCGACAAGGCGGCCGTGCAAGCGCCCAAAAAAACGCCCAG
Source organism: Desulfurellales bacterium (assembly GCA_037440565.1). Taxonomy (GTDB): domain Bacteria; phylum Desulfobacterota; class Binatia; order HRBIN30; family CADEER01; genus JBBITY01. The sequence goes on along the minus strand of JBBITY010000559.1, from coordinate 16 downwards.
CGCTCGGGCAGTGCTG
>JBBITY010000558.1:474-2199 GCA_037440565.1 Desulfurellales bacterium | reverse complement strand
GGCTCAACAGGCCCAGGCCGATAAGCAGTTTGACCAGGCTGCGCCGCAGCAGCATGTAGATGCTGGCCGCGAACAGCCCGCCGATGACGAATGCCAGGATGATCTCCATCTCTCTACTCGGCCTCCTCCAGGGCGAAGATGACGGTCAGCGTCACGCCCATCACCGTAAGATAGACGCCCAGGTCGAAGAGCACCGGCGTCCCGATGTCCACCGTGTCGAGCCCGGGCAGGCGAAGGTATCCCCACTGCCCGGTGAGAAACGGGTGGCCGCTCAGCAGGGCGATGGCGCCGCTGGCGAGGGCGGCCAGCAGCCCCAGCCCGATCAGCCAGCGCGGCCTGACGCGGAGCACCCGGCGCGCCTCTCTCGCGCCGAAGGCGATGGAATAAAGCGCGAAGGCCGCCGCCGCCACCAATCCGCCCGCGAACCCCCCGCCCGGCTCGTTGTGCCCGCGCAGAAACAGGAAGATGGAAAACAACAGCAGCAGCGGCATCAGGTAACGCGCCGTGGTTTTCAGGATCAACGAGGTCACAAGAAACGCCTCCTAAATGGCGCGGATTCATTTCCCCCGGCTGTCGCGCGGGAGCAGCTTCAAGAGGGCAACCACGCCCACCGCGGCGATGCCCAGCACGGTGATCTCGCCCAGCGTGTCTATGCCGCGGAAGTCCACCAGAATCACATTCACGATGTTGCGGCCATGCGCCAGCGGCAGAGCGTTCTCGACAAAGTAGCCGGCGATGCTGGGGTGCAGTTGAATGCCGACCGCCGAGAGCACGAGCGCCGTCATCAGCCCGCCGGCCAATAGAGCAACCGCCGCGTCGCGCAGCCGAGAACGCGGCGAGCTGAGCTGCGTGAAATGCGGCAGGTGGTAAAAGGCGAGGACGAACAGAATGACCGTCAGCGATTCGATCAGGAATTGCGTCATCGCCAGGTCGGGCGCGCCGAACAGGAGATAGATCAGCGCCACGCCGTAACCGGCGGCCCCCAGCGCGGCCACAGCGCCCAGACGCGACCAGGATATCGTCGCCACGAACGCCGCGCTCAGAATCAACGCCCCCAGGGCCGCTTCGTGGAAGCGCACCTCGGTTGTGGCCGTGGGCCAGTGCAGCCCGCCGCGGCTGAGCAGGGTGAAGCCCGCCAGCCCCGTGGCCGCCAGCAGAATCGTCAACAGGTAGAAGCGCAGGTAGCCGCTCTGTAACAGGCGCGTCTGTGCGCGCGCCAGCAGATTGAGTAAATCCAGTGCGCGGTCGTACAGGAACGCAGCGCCCCACGGCCAGCCCAGCCGGGACAGGCCCGAACGAAGTGGGCCGCGCGCCGCGTATAACCCGATGCCCGCGATCACCGTCACAACGCTCAACACGAACGCCGGGTTGATCCCGTGCCACAGCGTCAGTTTGACGCACGTCGCCTGGCCGATGGCGGCGGAGGCCGCCGGACTCACCAGCAGCCCGCTCACCGAATCGGGATAGACGCCGACGATTAACCCCAGCCCGGCCAGGGCCAGCGGCCCCAGCCACATGCTGAACGGCGCTTCGTGCGGAGACTTCGGCGTTTCCGTCTTGCGTCCCCAGAACGGGCCGACGCCAACGACTCCGGCGACGAAGACGAAGAACAACCCGGCGGCGACGACGGCCCCGGTGAGCCACGGCCCGAACTCAAGCGCGACCTCGTAAGCCAATTCTTTCGAGATAAACCCGAAGAGCGGCGGCAGCCCGGCCATCGAGAGC
>JBBITY010000558.1:0-439 GCA_037440565.1 Desulfurellales bacterium | reverse complement strand
CGCCGCCGTGAGGCGCATCTTGGAGAACAGCCCGCCCAATTGCGTCACGTCGCGCACACCGGTTTCGTGATCCAGCGCCCCGGCGACGAGGAACAGCGCGCCTTTGTACAAAGCGTGTGCGAGCAGCAAGACCACTGCGGCCTTAAGCGCGAGCGGCGTGCCGAGGCCGATGAGCAGCTTGAGCATCCCCAGCGCGCTCACGGTGGAATAGGCCAGCAGCCGCTTGAGGTCGGTCTGCGCGAGCGCCAGGTAACCCGCAATCAGCATCGTGGCCGCCCCCACGCCGCCCACACTGTATGTCCACAGTTCAGTCCCGCCGAGCGCCGGGCCTAAACGCGCCAGCAGATACACACCCGCCTTGACCATCGTGGCCGAGTGCAGGTAAGCGCTCACCGGCGTGGGAGCCTCCATCGCGCTGGGCAGCCAGAAGTGAAACGGC
>JBBITY010000557.1:1683-2205 GCA_037440565.1 Desulfurellales bacterium | reverse complement strand
GCACCGCGCCCGTGGCGAACTCCTCGATCACCGCGGTGGGCGCTTCGCCCGGCCGCGCCAGGCCGCCGTCCTTGCGCACGCGCCACAGATGGACGGCGATCATCATCGCGGCCACCAGCGGCAACACGATCACGTGCAGGGCGTAAAAACGCGTGAGCGCCGCCTGCCCTACCGTCGTGCCCCCGAGCAGGACGAAGCGCAAGTGCTCGCCGACGACCGGCGCGTAGGCGGCGATGTTGGTGCCCACAGTCACCGCCCAGAAGGCGAGCTGGTCCCACGGCAACAGGTACCCCGTGAAGCTGAGAAAGAGGGTCACGAGAAGCAGGCCGACGCCGATCAACCAGTTGAACTCGCGCGGCGGCTTGTAGGCGGCGGTCATGAACACCCGGCACATGTGGAGAAACACCACTGCGACCATCAGGTGCGCCGCCCAGCGGTGAATGTTGCGCAGCAGTTGCCCGGCCGTGACCACGAACTCCAGGTCCTTCATGTGGTGGTACGCCTGCTCCGTGCTCGGCACGT
>JBBITY010000557.1:0-1673 GCA_037440565.1 Desulfurellales bacterium | reverse complement strand
GATGTCGTAAAAGGCATATTCGGCGGTGGGACGGTAGTAGAACATCAACAGCACGCCCGACGCGGTCAGAATTGCGAACAGGTAGAGGGCGATCAGGCCGAGCCCGAGCGTCGCCGCCGGCTGCAGCGAGCGGCGGTTCACCTTCGCCGGATGGAGGTGGAGAAAGAAGCTCGACATCATCGCCTGCGCGCGTTGCAGGGAGCTCTGCGGCAGGCCGACGCGGAAGATCGAGCGGCCGACTCGCGTCTGCAGAAACCGCTGCCAGAGAAGGGCCAGGCGCTTCATGTCACACCACGAGGTACTTGTCGGGCTTGACGTCGCGCGAGAGGTCGACCAGCAACCGGCCGTCCTTCGTGACCGATAGATCGTGCCAGCTCAGCGCCTTTGGCGCCGGCCCGCCGGTGACCGCGCCCGCCTCGTCGAAGTGACTGCCGTGGCACGGGCAGAAGTAGCTGCGGCCGTCCGCCGCGCGATTCACCGTGCACCCGAGGTGCGTGCACACCGCGGAGAGCGCGCGAAACGAATTGCCCTTCCGCAACACGAAGACCCGCAGGTCTTCGAGGAACGTGCTTCCCTCGGGGAACTCGTCGGGCCGGCCGAGCCGGAAGCGGCGACTCGGCTCGTACAACACGTTCGGAATGAGGAAGCGCGCCCCGGCCACGGCGGAGGACGCAAAGGCCACCACGACGGCGATCCACCCCGCCACGAGGGCGAGGAACCCGCGCCGTTCGATGCCGTGCTGTTCAGTCTCCGAGTGGTTCACGTCCGTCACTCCCCCTCACCCTCTCTCCCGCGGGTGATGCGGGAGAGGGGTCTCTGGACGACCATTTTCATGGTCTTGGGCTGCGCGCCGCGCATGACCGCTCCCCGCGAAACTGAGGGGAGGGGGCTCTGCTCGTCCGCTGGTCGTTGCCCACCACACGCTGCAGCTCGCGGGTGACGCGTCGTCCGAAACCTGCCGCCGTGCGGTAGAACGGCCCCGCGGCCGCTTCCGCCTGCGGGAAGAACCGACGGCCGAACGGTCCCAGGTGCTCGGCGAAGAAGCGACCCAGGGCGTCGCGCGTGACCGCCGCGTGCTGCTTTTGCCGGCGCGCCTGCGCGTACGCGCGCTTGGTCAGGAGGAACGCCGCGAAGCCCATCTCGGTCGCGATGTGGTCGGCCATCTCCCCCTCGGGCCGCAGGCCGAAGGCCCGATAGAAGCCGGCAATATCGGCGAGCACCGCGCCCTTGCGCAGTGCATCCTCGCTGCCCGCGGTCTCGTACGGGGGACAGAGCGGGGTGAGCGAGAAGAGCCGCAGCCATTCGCCCTGGAGGGCGCACAGCCCGCTCTCGTCCCAGCGCGCCTCGAGGCGCTCGATGTCCTTGCTCACCGCGCCCCCCACGCGCGCCGCGGCGCGCTGCGCCGCCGCGAAGTCCGGCCGTTTGTCCGGGTACGCGAACAGCGCACTGGCAAATTCGGCCAGACCCGCACGGGCCAGAAGCACCGCCGCGGCAGGTTGGGACGAAGGCCTTGGGGTGGAGCGCTTGCGATGCGCCATGGAATTTCCCGCTGACCGACTACGGCTCAGCCCGGAGCGACACCCATGGGGAGATGGACTTCCGCCCGCCCACGTCCCGCTGCCCCCCGTCCCACACGGCGAACGCCACGGGGCGAGACGCCCCCAGCTCGCCCG
>JBBITY010000556.1:0-2215 GCA_037440565.1 Desulfurellales bacterium | reverse complement strand
TCGTGACGGTTTGGCCTTGCGATTCTCCTCCGGCGCGCTACAAGGGCCGCGTTCACGTCCGCTGGGGCCCGCGTCGCGGACTGGCGAGCGCACAGGACGAGCGGATTCTCAACGAGCGCCGGCGGCACCGCGACCGGCCCTTCGACACAACCTGTGGCACAGGCGGCTCTGGAAGATCTGGACCGGCTGCGCTTCGAGCAGGAGTACTTGCCCTCGCTGGTCGCACCCGACGTTCTGGCTGCCAACGATCGCAGCTATGAGCAGAAGCTTGCTGCAACAAAGTTCGTGGTGAGCGACACCGACCCTCGGCCGACCGTGCTCGGCCTGCTGGTCATCGGCAGGTCACCGTCAGACTGGCTGCCGGGGGCCTTCACGCAGTTTCTGCGCCTGCAGGGAAATGATCTGACGGCGCCCATCCTAGACGAGGAAGTCCTGCACGGCACCGTGGCCGACCAGATCCGCCGGCTTGAAGAGAAACTGGAAGCGCACAATCTGCGCGGCGTCCGCTTCGCCGACACCTCGCGGGAAGCGCGCACCGAGGCTTACCCGCTGGATGCGCTGCGCCAGCTCGTTCGCAACGCCTTCATGCACCGCAGCTACGAGGCAACGAATGCCCCTGTGCGTGTGTACTGGTTCGACGATCGGATCGAGATCCACAATCCAGGCGGCCCCTTCGGCAGCGTCACACCCGAAAACTTCGGTCAGCCGGGCGTGACCGACTATCGCAATCCGAATCTCGCGGAGGCCTTGCGCGCGTTGGGCTACGTGCAGCGCTTTGGCGCAGGTATCGCGATCGCGCAAAAGGCCCTCGGGCGACGATTGCGCTTCGAAGTTCAGCCGGGCTTCGTCGCGGCGATCGTCACGGGAGACGGTCCATGATCAGCATCGCTTTCTTTAACAACAAGGGCGGCGTCGGCAAAACGTCGCTGGTTTACCACTGCGCGTGGATGTTCGCGGAGCTCGGCCACCGGGTGCTCGCGGTGGACCTCGACCCGCAGTCGAACCTCTCGATCATGGCGCTCGACGAGGAACAACTGGAGGCGCTGTGGCCGGATGACGGCCATACGCAGACCTTGCATGGGGCGGTCGCCCCGCTCTTTGGCGGCACCGGCGACATCCGCACGGCCCACATTGAGTCACTCGCGAATCGCTTGGGCTTGCTGGTCGGCGATCTGGCTCTGTCCCGCATCGAAGACGATCTGTCCACCGAATGGCCGCGCTGCCTGGAAGGCCGCGAGCGCGCGTTCCGCGTGACCACCGCCTTCTGGCGTGTGATTCGTGAAGCCGCAACCAAGCATCGGGCCAATCTGGTGCTCATCGACGTGGGTCCGAATCTGGGCGCCATCAATCGCGCTGCGCTGGTCGCGTCCAGCCATGTCGTGGTGCCGGTGGCGCCGGATCTCTTTTCCCTGCAGGGACTCAGGAACCTCGGCCCCACTCTGCGTCAGTGGCGCGACACTTGGTCTCAGGCACGTCCGAGGGCCACCGCCGCGCTGGGCGATCTGCCGGAAGGTCAGATGACGCCGGTCGGTTACGTGCTCATGCAGCACGCCGAACGCCTGGGACGGCCGACGAAGGCTTACGCCAAATGGGGGGCACGACTACCCGGCGCCTACCGGGAAAGCGTGCTTGGACAGCCCGCAAAGACGAGCAGTGCCAACGACAACCAGATTCACCGCGTCAAGCACTACCGCAGCCTCATGCCCATGGCCATGGAGGCGCGCAAGCCGATGTTTGCCCTGACCTCCGCGGACGGCGCGATTGGTGCGCATCAGGCCAACGTGCAGCAATGCCGCGAGGACTTCCGCACGTTGTGCCAGCGAATCGCCGAACGTGTGGGCTTGTAGCGCCAGCTTCCTCCTCAATTGCTTTCATGATGAAGCCGGTTACGAACAGTCTTGGACTATCTGTCGCAGGCCGCTCAAAGGAGCGACGTGTGCCGTACCTGGACGCCGTTTTCGGCCCTTCCGGCGTGCTGCTCCCTGACCGGGCTGCGCTCGCCAACGAGATCGCCGCGCTGGCGAGCGCCGATGGCGGCGTCTTTGCTCTGCGCATAGGGGCGGAGACGGAGTACAGGCTTGCTGAACTCGTCGATCGGCTCGACGACGTTCAGCACCATGTCATTGCTGCGTCCGATAACGGTGTTCGACCCGAACCGTTCTTCTCGACGGAGGAATGCCTGGCGGACGTTGCGGGTCTCGGCCGGTCAGCGTTC
>JBBITY010000555.1:217-2241 GCA_037440565.1 Desulfurellales bacterium | reverse complement strand
GGCGGCACCAGGGCGAGGTTCGCAACGATCAGCGTGACGGTGCCGAGGGCGACCTTCGAGTCGGTTATCTGAAGGACGAGCCAGGCCTGGGCGATGGTCTGCATCCAGGTACCGCAGAGCGAGATGCTCTGGCCGATGTAGAAGAGCCGGTAGTTCCGGTGGCGAAGCGCTCGGAAGGTGCCGCCCGGCTGCGACGGCAGGTCGTGCGACGAGAGCCGCCGCCAGGGAAGCGCCCGCGAGACCAGCGAGGCCGTCCGATCATTCACGCCGCGATGCTCCGGTTGAAATGCTGCCCGTAGCAGTCTACTTGGTTGCCGCTCCGCTGATTATGTGAGGCACCCCACGCCGCGATGCGCGAACAAACCGACGACCGGGTCGCTGTCAACTCGCGCGAAAACATGTCGAGGACCGCTTGTGTCGACAGACATCGTGTTAAGATGGATCGAAGGGCGCACACGCCGGGAGGTATTTCTGGACTCGGACTACCGGATCGACGTTTCGGAAGTGAACCGCAACATCGACGTCGCTGACGTCATCGCGCTGTACTTTCCCCTGTTGCGGAAGACGCTGCTTATGGACATGCGGATCAACGACGTGGATGGGCCGATGATTCGCGTGGTGCCGATGGCGAACACGCCGGAGGAGCGCTTTCAGTCGTTGCTGAGGATGCGGCCGCGGTTCGGACGGCCGGAGAGCATCACGATCATCCCGTGGCCGAAGTACGTGTCGACCCTGGGCGATCTCGGCATCTGGGACCACATCGTGCGGCGCTACGCCGACACCGGCTACGCCGAGGTCGTGCGCGAGTGCGAACGCTGCTACGCGGAGCTTGCGAAGCTCGAAGGTGAAGAGGTCGTGCGAGCCATCCGGGGCGAGAACTACGAGACGATCTGGGGCCAGCGGGGCGTCGCCGAGCGGGTGGGCGACGACGACGCGGGCGAGATCGAGGATGACGAGGACGACCTCTACGACGACGAGGACGAATAGCGAGTCCTCGACCCATTTGTTCATGCGCATAACCCATTGATCGCCTCGCCGCCGAGCGTGATATTCTGGCCTGCGGACGGAGGCCTGTGAGCCTCCGGGCGCGGAGACCCGTTGCATGTCGGCTCGCTCCATCGGCCGTCCGAACCCCACGTCGCAGGCGCGGCTCCAACTCATCCTGATCTTGCTGGCGGCGTGGAACCTCGTGGCGTTCCTGTTCGAGCTATTCAATGCCGGTCCGGTGCGCGTGGGCGCGATCCAGGGCGTGCTCGGCGCCCGTGCGGTGGGGGGCGCGACCGGCGTGCTGGCCGTCGCATATGCGTATGCAGCGCGCAGCCCCATGCGTCACCGCACGATCCTGTGGCTGGCGACGATCGAGCAGTTCGTGTCGATCTTCTCGGCGGGGTTTCACCTGGCGCGTGACGACATCTCAGGCGGGGAAGCGCTGCTTCCGATCGTGGCAGCGGCGGCATTCCTCGTCGCGCTGCTGACCAGCCTGCCGCGGCAGACGGACGCATACGGGTCATGAGCCGGCGCCCTCCGACTCCGCCGCCGGACGACGAAGACTTCGAGGACGACGAAGCGTCGCTCGAACAGCGCGGCCCGGTCATGGTGAGCGTCATCTCAGCAGACGGGGCGTTCCGGCTGCTGCTGATCCTGCTCACCGTATGGACCTTCTTCGAGGGCTTCGCGCTGGCGACCGGTGCGCTGAGCCCTGTCGACCCGGGTACCGACCGCACGTCGGAGCGCATCCTGGGCGGCTTGATGATCGTGCTCGGCGGCGTGTACGCGATGATCGCGTGGCGCCGGGAGCAGTACCGGTTGCTGCTGTGGGTGCCCTTCGCCTCGCAGGCGGCGATCGTGGTGCCGCTCCTCCTGTCGTTTCCGGATGGCGCGCTGCTCCTCGTGATCTCGGCGATGTTCTTGGTCCTCATGGTGTACGTCTGGTGGCGCGCGCGCGAGATGGAGGAGGGTGAGGCGCACGTCGACGAGGAGGACGACGAGGGACAGCAGTCAGGGCCGGGCGGAAATGCTCCAAC
>JBBITY010000555.1:0-207 GCA_037440565.1 Desulfurellales bacterium | reverse complement strand
GTCCTCGCCATCCCGAGCACCGGCCCCGCCACGGCGTGGCGGTCCGACGCCCGAGCAGACGCGGCGCGCCCGCAGCTTCCGCAGGCGGGACTCCTAGTTGGATCCGCAGCCTACGGGCACTGCCCACCCGGTGAGATGAGCTGCGCCAGCATGAGCTGGTCGCCCGCGTTCACGACACGGTCATTGTTCAGCGAGGCCGCCTCGCAT
>JBBITY010000554.1:0-2251 GCA_037440565.1 Desulfurellales bacterium | reverse complement strand
TTACTACGGCGCCGCAGCATACGCGAGCTGGTGGCCAGCGTGATGGAGGAAGGAAACGCGGCTAACACTTAGCCCTGATCCGACAATTTTTTCTCGGACCGGAGCATCGAACGAGTTGAAAAAGGCCTTTCGTTGTGGTTGAAAGTAAGTTGCCACACCGACCTTCTTCCACGAACGAAAGGCCACTGACTGTGAGACGAAGAAACACCGATTTGCATGCTCGTGTCAATAGGAATCTTGCCTTCGAGTTCACCGCGACGAAGCTCACCTCGTACGCGGGGCTGGAGCTGTTCGACCGGTACCTCAGGCGGATCGGATTCAGCGATCTCATCCGCACGGCCTTTGGCAAGGTGCGCCTGGGCGGGGACTTCGGCGTGATCGCGATGGTGCGCGTGCTGATCGGGCTGCTGGTCGTGGGCGGGCGCCGCCTGGAGCACTTGAAGTACCTCGCCACCGATCCGCTGCTGCAGCGCTTCGCCCGCGTGCACGTATGGCCGACGGCCCGCACGGCGAGTCGCTGGCTCAAGCGCTTCACGATGCAGAGTGTGGAGCATCTCTCGGCCCTGAATGCCGCCGTGATCGCTCAGATCCTGCCGCGGCTCAAACTTCGCAGCCTCACCGTCGATGTCGATGGGACGGTGGTCTCGACAGGTCTTCAGGTCGAGCGCGCCGAGCGCGGCTACAACCCGCATCGTCGTAAGGTTCCGAGTTATTACCCGATCACGGCACATCTGGCGGAAACCACGCACGTACTGCGCGTGTGTAACCGCTCGGGCAACGTGCATGATGGGAGGGCGTCGCTGGGCTTCTTGCGCGAGGTATGGCGCCAGCTGGCCGGCTTCTCGGTGCCGCGCAGCCAGATCCGCTTTCGCATGGATGGCGCCTTTTTCCGCCAAGATGTGCTGCGTTGGCTTGCTTGGCGCGAGGTCGGCTACGCCATCAAGGTTCCTTTCTATTACTGGCTCGATCTCCAGCAGTTCATCCGCAATGCTGGCAGCTGGACGCGAGTGACGGCTGAGGTGTCTGGCTTCATGGTGCCGGCAGTGGCGACTCCCTGGGGCACAACGCTTCCCGTGACGATCTATCGGCGCAAGGTCGCCCATCAGACCGCGAAGAACTTCCAGTTGGATCTGTTTGACCCAGACGACGGTTCCTACGAGTACTCGGCCGTCACCAGCAATCTCGATTACACGCTCGCGAACCTGTGGCACTTCATGGCAGGCCGCGGGGCGCACGAGAAGACCATCGCGCAGCTGAAGAGCGGACTCGCCTTCCATACCGTGCCCACGCTTGCGTACGCAGCCAACAGTGCTTGGCAGCAACTCGTCGCCCTCACGCACAATCTGCTGACGAACTTCCAGATCGATACCGGCGCTGAACGTCGACGCCGCTCCCGAAAACACACCGCGCTGCCGCGTCTCTCGACCGTGCAGACGCTGCGCTTCACGCTGTTCCATCGCGCTGCCGCGCTGGTGCGCCCGGCCGGACGCACCGTGCTGCGTCTGACCAGTAACTCCGCCACCGAACGGCTGTTCGCGCGCATCGAACAGGCACTGCCCTGTGCAGCCTAGGTTTTTGACGGATTAGGGTTAAAGTATGCCCGAACGTATCGGGGACGCGGGGATCAGAACCAGCGTTCTGCGCGCTCTCACCGTCCCCGCCGCCACGGCACTTCACCCGGCCGCGGCGGCACGATGTAGCGGCCGGCGCCCGCGCGGCGCGGGAAGGGGAATTCGCCCTTGCCATGCGGCGGATGGGTCTGCAGATCCTTGAGTTTCTTTTCGTCGACTTCGACGCCCCAGCCCGGCGACTCGCCAAGGACGATGCAGCCGTCCTCGATGCGGTTGTCGAACCTGAGGCACTGTTCGCGCCCCGGATCGACGACCTCCATCATCCAATGGTTGGGGATGGCGGCGGCAACGTGCGCCATGTAGTTGGCCTGCGCGTTCATCATTGACACGGGCAAGTCAAAAGCCTGCGCGAAACGCGCAACCTGGAGGCAGCCGGTCACGCCGGAGTGTCCGGTCCAGACGTTGATCACGTCGACTGCTTCGTTCGCAACGAGCGGATAGACGTCGGCCACGTTATGCAGGTTCTCGCCGGTCGCGACCCGTGCGCGGATCTGGCGCGACACTTGGCGCAGGCCTTCATAGTCCCAGCGTCGCGCGGGTTCCTCGGCCCATGTCAGCTCATACTTCTCCTCGATGCGGCGGATCCAGCGGATGGCCTGCTTCGCTGACCAGTATTCGTT
>JBBITY010000553.1:1235-2272 GCA_037440565.1 Desulfurellales bacterium | reverse complement strand
TTGTCTCGCGCGTCGACGGTGCGGAGCCCGCGCTTTGCGAATAGCCGACATCCAGCGGCAACCCAGCGATCAACGCCGCAGCCGCAAGTACGTACCGAGTCGCTGACTTCATGCGCGGCTCCTGGAACTCAGCGGAATCGACCCGGCCCCGCGAATCCCACCAAGCGGTTCGACACATGTTCATTGCGTTTGCGGTCTGCCCGGCCCGCACCGTCCGTTCCCCGGCTGGGCATTCTACCCCCGGCGTGACCCTGCCACGAGATTCGCGTAAAATCGGGCTGCTGTTCCGATTTCTCCGGCGTGGCGCGGCCGGGATCGATCGGCGAACGAGGTATTCACCAGGCATGAGCGACACGTCGAACCAGGGTCTGCTCCTGACGCCCATCGCGCAGGAGATGCAGGATTCGTATCTCACCTACGCCATGAGCGTCATCATGGCCCGCGCACTGCCCGACGTGCGCGACGGCCTGAAACCCTCGCAGCGGCGCATCCTGGTCGCGATGCACGACCTGAACCTCCGCCCCACCGCCAAACACCGCAAGTGCGCGAAAATCTGCGGCGACACGAGCGGCAACTATCACCCGCACGGCGAGGGCTTAATCTACCCCACGCTCGTCCGCATGGGCCAGGAATGGAACATGCGGCACATGCTGGTCGATCCGCAGGGGAACTTCGGCAGCATCGACGGCGACCCGCCGGCGGCCATGCGCTACACCGAGGCGCGGCTGACGCGCGCGTCCGAGGAGATGCTAGCCGACATCGACAAGGAGACGGTGGACTTCGAGGACAACTACGACGGCACGCGCCAGGAGCCGACGGTCCTGCCGAGCAAGTTCCCGAACCTGCTGGTGAACGGCTCGGAGGGCATCGCGGTCGGCATGGCCACGCGCCTGTTGCCGAACAACCTGGGCGAAATCTGCGACGCGGTGATCGCCTGCATCGACAACCCCGACATCACCGTCGACGAGCTCCTGCGAATCGTCCCCGGACCCGACTTTCCGACCGGCGGCGTGATCTGCGGCACGCGCGGCATCCGC
>JBBITY010000553.1:0-1225 GCA_037440565.1 Desulfurellales bacterium | reverse complement strand
AGACCGGCCGCGGGTCGCTCACGGTCCGCGGCATCGTGCGCGTGGAAGAGGCGCGCGGCGGGCGAGCGCAGATCGTGGTCGACGAGATTCCGTACGGCGTGCTGCTGCCGACGATCAAGGACCGCATCGCGGAGGCGGTCGAGTCCGGCACGATCAAGGGCATCGACGACGTACGCGACGAGTCCGGCCGCGAAAGCCTCGTGCGGCTGGTGATCTCGCTCAAGAAGGACGTGAACCCGGACGTCGTCATCAACCAGCTTTGGAAGTACACGCCGCTCCAGAGCAACATCCACGCGATGAACATCGTGCTGGTGCACCGTGTGCCGAAGACGCTCAGTTTCCGGCAGCTCATCCAGCAGTTCATCGAGCACCGCGTGGACGTGGTCCGCCGCCGCACGCAGTTTCTCCTGCGCAAGGCGCGCCAGCGGGCGCACGTGCTCGAAGGCTTGATTCTGGCGGTCGCCGACATCGACGAGATCATCCAGATCATCAAGACTTGCCCGACGTGGACGCGGCGCGCCAGCGGCTGATGGACAAAGCGCTGCGGCTCAGCGAGCAGGCGACGGTGCGGCGGCTGCTGCCGCAGGCGTTCGTGGCGCGGGCCGGCGCGCTGGACCAGCACCTGACGCGAACGCAGTCGGACGCGATCCTGGCGATGCAGCTTCGCCGGCTGACGGGGCTGGAGATCGAGCAACTCGCCGGCGAGTACAGCAAGCTGACCGACGAGATCGCCGACCATGAGCTGATCCTCAGCGACGACCGCCGCGTGCTTGACATCATCGCCGAGGACATGCGCGAGCTGAAAGACAAGTACGCGGACAAGCGGCGCACGCAGATTACGGGCGAGGTCGGCGAGCTGGCGCTGGAGCAGCTCATCGAACAGGAGGACGTGATTGTCACGATCTCGCACGCGGGCTACATCAAGCGCGTCCCGGTGGACACCTATCGCAGCCAGGGCCGCGGCGGCAAGGGCGTCCGCGGGACCGACAACAAGGACGGCGATTTCATCGAGTACCTGGGCGTCGCCAGCACGCACGACTACCTGCTGTTCTTCACGAACCGCGGTCGCGTCTACTGGCTGCGCGTCTACGACATCCCCAGCCTCCAGCGCACCAGCCGCGGGCGCGCTTTGGCGAACGTGCTGACCATGCAGGAGCACGAGCGCTACGTCGCCGTCCTGCCGGTCAAGGCCTTCGAGGAGAACTACGTCCTGTTCGCAACCGAG
>JBBITY010000552.1:0-2277 GCA_037440565.1 Desulfurellales bacterium | reverse complement strand
GTTGGTGCAGCAGCTCCCGATTCCAAAGCCGTCGGCCCGACGACAGGAGTAGCCGGTCGTCATCTAGGAGGAGCTGGCGCCCGAGCTGTGGGGGCAGGCCGCGCGGCGGCAAGCGGAAGACCTGGTGCCCGAGGACGGCATCGACGAAGTAATCGCCGACGCCCTTGCGCGACGCGACGGCATCGGGCTCGAACTGTAACCAGCGGGCGAAGGCGGGCGTCCCGGGCGCTGCTGCGGGGGTGCTGAGCGGTTCGCCGGGCGGCGCAGGCCGGCGTGCGAGATACACCACTCCCCCCAACGCTGCCGCCAGGGCCAACGCGAGCGCCAGATGACGCCATCGAGATTGCCGGGAAGATTCGGACACGGTGCCTCGTTTCAGAGCCGGTGCGGAGTCACCCGGCTTGGCCTGCCAATGCGCGCTCGGCAGGCCCGGGGAACGGCTGTATGCGGGACTTCCTCGGAAACGCCGGCGAACCTACACGTCGAGCGTCACTTGGGCTTCCCATCCCGAGGGCGTCTGCTCGACGCGCAAGCCGTGCAGCGTCACGGCCTTCACGTCGGCCACGAGTTGATGTTTGTTTGGATCGAGCTTTTCACCGCGGAACTGTCCTCCGGCGTGAAACATGTGGTCGCGGCGCTCGACGTGGACGGAAGCGGCGCGAAGCAAAAGCGCTTCGGCATCCTTGTGAAAGATCAGTTCATCGAGGAGCCGCATGAGAAGGAGATCGAGGGCCTCGGCGTCCACTGACGCGACAACGGTGACCACCGGTGCGACGGTATCGAGCGCAGCGACCATGACGTTGAGGGTGGCATCGGCCGCAGCGGTGAACAGCTCGTCCAGATCGCGTCCCCACGCGCGGAAGGTGACGTCGCTGGTGACGCTGTCTTCCAAGTATTCGTACGGCACGCGCTGTTCAGCTATCAGTGTTCGCTGGTCTCCTGCAAGGTGTTGCCCGGCCGCTCAAAAAATCGGACGCAGCCTCTCTACCCTTCTAGCCTTTCACGTTTCCGATCGGGGTGAAGCGGGCGACGCGATGGCTGAGGCCGGCGTGCTCGGTGGCCTCGACGACGGCGTCGATGTCCTTATAGGCGGGTCCGGCCTCCTCGGCGAGTCCCGCATACGACGCGGTGCGCACATAAATGCCGCGCGCCTCCAGCGCGTGTTGCAGCTCGCGGCCGCGGAACATCTTCTTCGCCTTCGTTCGACTCATCGTGCGCCCGCTGCCGTGTGCGGTGCTGAAAAAGGTCGCGGCACCGGTCGCCAGGCCCGTGAGGAGGTACGAGCCCGTCTCCATGCTGCCGCCGATGATGACGGGCTGGCCGGTCTGTTGATAGTCCGCCGGCAGGCCGGGATGGCCCGGGGGAAAGGCGCGGGTGGCGCCCTTGCGATGGACGAGCAGCTCGCGCGGCCGCCCGTCGACGATATGCGTTTCGAGCTTGGCCGTGTTGTGAGCGACGTCGTACACCATGCGCAAGCCGAGATCGCCAGGGTCGCGGCCGAAGGTGTCCGAAAACACCTCCCGCACGTGGTGCAGAATCAATTGGCGGTTGGCGAAGGACACGTTGGCGGCGCACTTCATGGCCGCGAAGTAACGCTGCCCCTCCGGTGAATCGAACGGGGCGCAGGCCAGCTCGCGGTCGATGATTTCCATGCCGTACTTCTGCGTCATGGCGCGCAGGAAGGTCTGCAGGTAATCGGTGGCCACCTGGTGCCCGAAGCCGCGGCTCCCGCAGTGGAACATGACCACGACCTGATTCGGCAGGGTGATGCCGAGCCGGGCGGCCAGCGCCCGGTCGACAACGTGCTCGAGGCGGGCCACCTGGATCTCGAGGTAGTGGTTTCCCGAGCCCAGCGTGCCGAGCTGATTGTGGCCCCGCTCGATGGCCCGGGGACTCACCGCCGAGGCGTCGGCGCCCGCCAGACATCCGCCGTCCTCCGTGTGATCGAGGTCCTCTTGCGTTCCGTAGCCGTTGGCCACGCACCAGCGTGCGCCCCGTTCCAAGACTTCCGTGAACTCGGCGGCGGACGGTCGGATCGAGCCTTTACAGCCGACGCCGGCGGGGATGCGCCGGAACAAGGCGTCGACCAGCTCCTGGAGCTTCGGCTGCACTTCCTCCAGTGTCAGGTTGGTCAGAATCAGGCGCATCCCGCAGTTGATGTCAAACCCGATGCCGCCTGGGGAGATCACGCCGCTGCGCGGATCCATGGCGGCGACGCCGCCGATCGGAAAGCCGTATCCCCAATGGGCGTCGGGCATGACGAAGCTGTAGCCGACG
>JBBITY010000551.1:0-2287 GCA_037440565.1 Desulfurellales bacterium | reverse complement strand
CGCTCGTCGTCGCGCTGCCGACGGCGCTGCGCGCGATCGACAGCGAGCGGGTGATCGTGCAGCCGACGCCGGGCGAGGTGAACTATCTCGCCGGAGCGCGGTGGTCCGACCGCGTGCCGCGGCTCGTGCAGGCGCGCATCATCGAGGCGTTCGAGAACAGCAAGCGCGTACGTGCCGTGTCGCGTGAGGGGGAGAAGCTTCAGGCCGACTACAAGCTCGATACCGAGGTACGGGAGTTCGGGCTCCTGATCTCACCGAACCAGCAGGCTGTGGTGGAGATTTCCGTGCGGCTCGTCAACGCGCGCACCGGGCGAGTAATCGCGACCCAGGTCTTCACCGGGCGGGCAGA
Organism: Desulfurellales bacterium; assembly: GCA_037440565.1. Taxonomy (GTDB): domain Bacteria; phylum Desulfobacterota; class Binatia; order HRBIN30; family CADEER01; genus JBBITY01. The sequence goes on along the minus strand of JBBITY010000551.1, from coordinate 1,938 downwards.
GGCATCGTCGGCCGACGGTCCGTCGGCGACGGCGGCGATCAATCACGCGTTCGGCTCGGTGCTGATCGACCTCGTGAGCTGGGCCACCGCGCGCATCTGAAGCGCGTTCAGATCGGACCGGGCCACAATACCCGCTCGTCACCGCGCAACCGGGACCGGCAGCCAACTGTACAGCTTTGCCCGGTTCGGAGTTCGTGCTGGCGCAGGAATGCGGAGTGAGTGGCGGCGGCCGCAACACAATCAAATGTGCGTTATACCAACGGCGTTGAAATCTGACTCGTGGGGGATTCCAGGCGCTTTGCGGGCATGATTCCCTGGCCTTCTTGATTCGCGAGGAGGCTGGCATGGTGGCGGTTGCGATCACTCGGATGGACCACACGGCGCAGGACCTGCGGGCGGCGGCCAAGCGTAGCGACGATGTTGCAGCGGCGCGTCGGATGCTGGCCTTGGCGTTGGTGCTGGAAGGCAAATCCCGCAGCGAGGCGGCAACGTCCTGCGGCATGGATCGCCAGAGCCTGCGCGACTGGGTGCATCGCTACAATGCCGAAGGTCTGAAAGGGCTGCACAATCGAACCGCCCCCGGGGCGAAGCCACGGCTCTCCCCCGAGCAGGAGCGTGCGGTGGCCGAGCTGGTCCGCAACGGACCCAACTTGGCCGAGCATGGGGTGGTGCGCTGGCGACGGATCGACCTCGCGCATGTGATTGAGCAACGCTATGGGGTCAAGCTGGCCGAGCGTTCGGTCGGTGATTTGCTTCGTCGTCTCGGCTTCCGGCGGATATCGGTGCGACCCCGATGTCCCGGGCAGGACGCTGAGGCCCAGGAGGCGCATAAAAAAACTTTCCCGATCTGGTCGCTGCCTGCATCCCCGCGCATGCGCAGGGCAAGCCGATCGAGCTCTGGTGGCAGGACGAGGCCCGCGTCGGCCAGCAAGGCACGGTGACCAGGATTTGGGCCGAACGTGGCAGCCGGCCGCGGGCACCGCGCGACCAGCGCTACGAGTGGGCCTATCTGTTCGGCGCGGTCTGCCCGGCGCGCGACAAAGGCGCGGCTCTCGTTCTGCCGGTGGCCGACGGCGAGACCATGAACCTGCACCTCGCCGAGATCAGTCGCAACGTCACGCCCGGCAGTCACGCCGTTGTGCTGCTCGACGGTGCGGGCTGGCATCAAACCGGCGGCAAGCTCAATATCCCGCACAACATCAGCTTGCTCAAACTGCCGGCCTATTCGCCCGAACTCAATCCGGTCGAGAACGTCTGGCAATACCTGCGCCAGAACCAACTCAGCAACCGCGTCTTCGAAAGCTACGACGCCATCGTCGACGCTTGCTGCGAGGCATGGAACGCGCTCACCGCCGAAAAAGGCCGCATCCAATCAATCGCCAGCAGGCCATGGGCAGCGGTCAATCTCTGATGCCGTTGGTATAAGGCCGCCGGGCGAGGGCCAAATCAGGCGCGTGCCATCGAGGCGCGTGCCTTTTTCTTCGACAGGATGCAACAAAGAAGACGGGGCGCCTCGCGGCGCCCCGTTTCAGTTGACCGTCGTGTCCCACGGTTCGGGAGGAACCTCAGGCCGAGTAGTACATGTCGAACTCGACCGGATGCGGGGTGTGCTCGAAGCGAATCACCTCGGTCATCTTCAGGTCGATGTAGGAGTCGATGAAGTCGTCGTCGAAGACGCCGCCCTTCTTGAGGAAGTCGCGGTCCTTGTCGAGGTTCGTCAGCGCCTCGCGCAGCGAGCCGCAAACGGTCGGAATCTTCTTCAGCTCCTTCGGCGGAAGATCGTACAGGTCCTTGTCGATCGCGGCGCCCGGATCGAGCTTGTTGAGGATGCCGTCGAGACCCGCCATCAGCATCGCGGCAAAGCCTAGATATGGATTGGCGGTCGGATCCGGGAAGCGGACCTCCACGCGCTTCGCCTTGGGCGAGCTCGCCAGCGGG
>JBBITY010000550.1:0-2295 GCA_037440565.1 Desulfurellales bacterium | reverse complement strand
GCGGGCACCCCCCGCTCTCTTCTAGCCTAGGCGTCGAGGCGTGAAACCGCATGCGCGCACTCGGCGCGTGTGCGAGCTGTTGCGCCGGCTTTTCAAGGTAGCGAATTACGGTCTGATCCGAAGCGTCGGTCGCCTCTCTCGGGGGCGACGGCGAATCCTCATCCGTTGCAGCGTCCGTGGCGCCACGCGCCGGATAGTCGCTGCACGTGGAGATGATTGGCCATGAAGCGCTGTGGTTTCACGCTGATCGAGTTGCTCGTCGTTGTGGCGATCATCGCCCTGCTCCTGGCGATCCTGTTGCCTTCGCTCAACCATGCGCGTCAGACCGCGCGGATGACCAATTGCCTGGCGAACGTCCGCAATATGGAGTTGGCCCACCAGGTGTACATGACCGAGTACAACGGTTGGATGGTGGACGTGGGCTACTCTCACGGCGCCAGTGCAGGGCTGGACGAGCAGGACTCGTTTGTCAAGACACTTGAGCAAGAGTACGGCCAGCCGCTGCTGCGCAAGAGCCCGGTGGACGACAGCCCGCACTGGCCGAGCGAACTGGGCGGACAAGGCGTTCCCGTCCCGGACAAGGCGCCCGACGAGTACCAGTTTCGCATCACCAGCTATGGAATCAACAACCTCCTGACGCGCTCCGCGCCCGTTTTCGACAACACGGGGCGCAACCTCGACTACTCGCGCATCGACCGCATCCCGCGCCCGGCGGCGACCGTGCACTTCGTGTTCATGGCCAAGGAGGGCGCGTTCGCCGGCGCCGACCACACGCACATCGAGGGCTGGGAAGCCGCCACGCCGCAACTCACGCCGAGCATCGCATCAGGAGAAGTGCAGCTCGATGCGCACGGCGGGCCGCCGCGGTCGTATCAGTCCATCGCGCCGTACAGCTTCCTCGACGGCCGCGCGGCGGCGCTGCGCTTCGAGGAGCTGTGGACCACGCGGCAGGAGAACAACTTCTGGCCCGACGTGGCGCAGTGAATTCACAGCGAATGCCAATCCACGGAACACAACATGAAAGGAATTCGGCATGAGGAAAACTCTTCGTTTGACGGCGGCCGGCCTGATCGGCGTCTGCGCCGCTTCCGCGCTCGCGCAGCACTCCGACGTCCTGCTCGCGGTGCAGGACAACCAGCTCATCACGCTCGACGAGGACACGCTGCTTCCGGCGCACGTCTTCGCCAGCGCGCTCGGCGAGCTGGGAATTCCGGGATACACCGACGACCCGGGTTACGCGTCAGACTCGCTCAGCCCCGGCGAAATCATCGGCTTCAACGTGACGCGCAGTCTACTCCTGTGGGACGGGGCGCAGTTCGTCCCGCCGCCGCTGAACGAGCGGCTGGACATTTCGTTCAGCTCGCTGACCGTGACGGCGGACAGCGACTCCGGCTGGCAGGAGGGCTTCAGCTTCGCGCAGGCCAGCCCCAGCGGCGGCCGGCACACGCACCTGACGTTCTACGTCAAGCACCCGGACTTCAACCCCGCAAGCCCCTTTTTCAACCCGATCAGCAGCGGCGCGTACGTGCTGCTGCTCGAACAGACCTCGGACATGCACGCCGCGTCCGATGAGTACGCGATCGTGTTCAACAATGGGCTGACGCCGGAGCAGTTCGACCAGACGCTGGCGGAGGCGGAAACCCTGTTCTCGCCCGGCTGCCCCGGCGATCTCGACGACGACGGCGCGGTCGGCCTTTCCGACCTGTCGGCGCTGCTGACGAACTACGGCGTCGTCGGCGGCGCTACGTTTGGGGACGGCGATTTCAACGGCGACGGAGACGTGGACCTGGCGGACTTGTCCGAGTTGCTGACGTACTTCGGCATTACCTGCTGAAAGTACGGGGCGTAGCTGCGCGCCCACGATACGCCGTTCATCCTGTGTGTTTGCCTTCTACGTGGCTTGTGTTGCGTGTTCTCTGGAGGGAAAAATCAATGAGACTCAATCGGAGGACTCTGGCACTGGTACTCGCCGGCGCGCTCGGCGCCGCCGCGCAGGCCCAGCACGAGGGCGACGTGGAGTTTGAGCTGGTCGGCGGCACGCTGCTAGTCGCCCCGAACGCGGCCGACGGCTACTACGTGTTCGAGGGCGGGTTCGGCGAAAACCCGCTTCTGCCGCCGAACGTGATCGACGAGCCGGGCTTCGAGTCCGCTCCGGGCGCGTTCGATCCAGGCGACCAGGTCAGTTTCAACGTCATGGCCAACCTGCTGTACTGGGGCGGCGACGAGTTCGCGAACGTGCCAATGGACCACGAGGTCGAGATGCAGAGGGCGATCTTCTCGACCGTCGTGGGCGCC
>JBBITY010000549.1:259-2301 GCA_037440565.1 Desulfurellales bacterium | reverse complement strand
ATTCAAGTTCGGCGGACCTCTGGGAGCGGCAATCGGCGCGGCTGCGGGACTGGTCGCCGGCATCGTGCGCCTCTTTGTCAAAGGCGCCGAGGAGAAGGCCAAGGCGAAGATCAAGGCGCTCTATGGCGTCGACATCTCCGACAAGGGCGTTCTGAAGCAGATCGTCGACACCGCAAAATCGGCCTTCGGAGGGAACCTCGATCTTGCCATCCGGTCCCCACAGATCCGCGACCTGATCCAGTTGTACGCGATGACCACCGGCCAGAAGCCCACGGGAATGCCTGGCACGGTGACGCCGATGTCGCTTGTCGAGACCGGCGGCTCGCTGTTCCAGTCGCCGTCCTACAGCAATGGCAGCTCGCTGCCCGGATTGAGCGGCCTGCCTTCGCTGGACAAGATCGGCGGCGGCACACCGTCGGCCGCGGGTCCCACGGTCATCAACATCACCGTGCCGGGGGCCAAGGAGTTCTTCGAGAAGGAAACTGTGCGCGTGGTGGTGGAGAATCCGCGCGCCGTCCAGTCCGCTGCCATGACAGCAACCAAGGCCAACGCCGGGCGGCGTGAGATGACGGGGCTGCAACTCAGCCCGGGGTTGATCGTGTCATGACCCGCCAGGAACTGCTCGACAAACTCGCGCGTGCGATCGCCGAGATGGAGGGATTCTTCTCTGCGCATCCGACTCTCGCCCAGCGCAACGCCAATCCTGGCAACCTTCGCGCCTGGCGGGACGCAAAGGGGCGGCCCTACCCGACGAGCGGTGGCTATGTGGATTTCGTTGGCTGGGCCTCCCATCAGTTTCCCGGTATATCGCACGAGGAGATGAGCCACCGCGCGCTCGAGGAAGGCTGGCGCATCCTGCGAGTTCTCGCCGGCCAGTATGTCGACGGGCACTATACGAGCGGCAAGCCGCCAACTGTGGAAGAGATGTTTCGCACCTACGCGCCGGCTTCCGACGGGAACGATCCTGCGGGCTACGCACTTTTCGTGGCCAGAAAGATCGGCGCGCGGCCGGACCAGCGGCTGGTTGACCTGGTAACCGCGTGATGCCTGGCTCGGTTCAGAATGCCGCGCCGCTGACGGTGATGCCGGCGAGTCTGTCGCGCTCCTTCGCACACGAGCGCGCTTACCCGCTCGTCGAAAGCGAGTATCGAAACGGCGAGTCGCAACGGTCGGTTCAGGCCGCAAACAGCCGCAAACGCTGGCGGCTTGCGAAGCGGCTCACACCGGCCCACTACGCGACTTCTACGACGCCCGCAAGGGCCCGACCGAGCCGTTCTACTTCTACGACCCGTATGAGACGAGCCCCAAGTTCTCGACCGACCCGACCGGCCAAGCCGTCGCCGGGCGCTACACCGCGCGTTTTGGCGGCGAGTGGAACCAATCTGTGGATCTCGGCCGCGCGGACGTGAATATCGAGTTGATTGAGTTGGCCTGACTTCGGGGAAACTACGATGGCGTTTCCGCATACCTCGACCAGAAGATTCTCGAAAAGGCGTTCCTCGGGCAGGACTTCCAGGTCACCGAGCACTGGTGCAGCCTGCACACCGCCGATCCCGGCAAGACCGGGCAGAGCGAAGCCTCCGGAGGTCCCTACGCGCGGCTATCGCTGGCCCAGTTCACCGCCGTCGACAGTGACGGCGCCGCGAAGAGGGTCCGCAACGCACCGGCGCTTTTCTTCCAGGTCCCCGCCGGGACGTACACCCACATCGGCATGTGGGATGCCGTTGTTGGCGGGAACTTCCTCGGCGGCGGCGCGCTATCGTCACCAGCCGCCGTCAACGACGGCGACTTTGTCATCCTCCGCGAGAACGACTTGTCGATCCTCCAAGATTAGGAGCCGCACGTGTCCACGATCCGCACCCAGTTCGGGCCCGTCATCAACTTCGGCATCACCCTGAACGGCCTCGCCACGTCCGCCGCACGCAGTTCCGCGAAGGTCGACAACCAGAACAGCCGATACATCGCCGCCATCTGCCAATTCAAGATCAAGCTGCGTCGGGCTCTGCCGGCGACCGTTATTCGGTGTACTTCTTCGCCTGGGG
>JBBITY010000549.1:0-239 GCA_037440565.1 Desulfurellales bacterium | reverse complement strand
CGCGGCCGACGACACCTCGCCCATCTTTCCGTCTGGCGTGACCGGCGTGGATGAATCCGTTCCGGTGACGCTCGAAACGCTCTCCATTCGTCAAATCGGCTCGCTTTACGTTGCGGGTGCCGGCACGCTGATCAGTCCGCCGTTTTCCGTCGCGCCCGCGTTCGGCAACGTGCTGCCGCCGGTGTGGGGCGTGCTGGTCATCAACCGCTGCGGGATGGCCCTCGACGCGTCCGACAATC
>JBBITY010000548.1:681-2311 GCA_037440565.1 Desulfurellales bacterium | reverse complement strand
CGTCGACCAAGCGGATATTGAAGTTCGCGGCGGAGACGGGGGGGCTGGGTGCGTCAGCTTCCTGCGCGAAAAGTACCGTCCCAAGGGCGGGCCGGACGGCGGTAACGGCGGCAACGGCGGGAGCGTGATTCTCGCGGTTGACACCGGTCTGTCGACGCTGCTCGACTTCAAGTTTCAGCCTCGCCTCGAGGCGCAAAACGGCGAGCCGGGTCGCGGCAAGAACCAGCACGGGCGCAACGGCAGCGACCGCGTAGGGCGGGTCCCCTTGGGAACGGTGGTCCGCGACCTCGACACGGGCGAAGTGATCGCCGACCTCAGCACCCCCGCCGCCCGCACCGTTGTCGCGCGCGGGGGCCGCGGCGGGCGGGGCAACGCGACCTACGCAACTCCGACCAACCAGGCCCCACGCTTTGCGCAGCCTGGCACACCGGGCGAGGTGCGCCGGTTGCGCCTCGAACTGCGCCTGATGGCGGATGTCGGGCTGGTCGGTTTTCCCAACGTCGGCAAGTCCACGTTGATCAGCCGCGTCTCCGCTGCCCGCCCGCGCGTCGCAGACTACCCGTTCACGACGTTGGTCCCGCACCTCGGCGTGGTGCGCTTCGGCGACGACGAGAGCTTCGTGCTGGCAGACATCCCCGGTCTGATCGAAGGCGCGCACGTCGGCCACGGCTTGGGGCTGCGCTTTTTGCGCCACCTGTCCCGCACCCGCTTGTTGATCCATCTGGTCGATGGCAGTGGCCTGAGCGGACGGGATCCGCTCGACGATTTCGACGTCATCAATCGCGAGCTGACCCACTTCGATCGGAGTCTCGCGGCCAAGCCACAGCTCGTCGCCGTCAACAAGATCGACCTCGTCACGGCGTCTGCCGCGCTTGATGCCCTCCGCGAACGCTTTCGCGCGCGCGGCATCGAGACCTGGTTCATCTCGGCGGCGACCGGAGCCGGCGTGGCGGAGCTGATGCGCGAGGTCGGGATGCGCGTGCGGGCGCTCCGCCAGGAGGCGGCGAGCGAGGGCGCGCTGGTGGTGGAACATGGATGAGCAGCTCCCGCATAAGCGCGTGCTGCTGCCGCGCCTCCGGCGCGTCGTCGTCAAAATCGGCAGCAGTATTCTCTCGGGTACGGACGGCGTCGACGAGGCGCGCCTGCGCCGCCTGGTCGACGAGATCCACGGCTTGCGCACGCGCGGTCTGCAGGTGGTCATCGTCAGCTCGGGGGCGGTCGCCGCCGGCGTCGCGCGCCTCGGGTTGAAGGAGCGACCCAAAACGATCCCCCAAAAACAGGCCGCCGCGGCGGTGGGGCAGATCGGGCTCATGGCGCTGTACGAGACGTACTTCCGCGCCCACGGTGAGGTCGTGGCGCAGGTGCTGCTGACCCACCAGGACCTCGCCAACCGCCAGCGCTACCTCAACGCTCGCCACACCTTCGCGGCGTTGTTGCAGGCGCAGGTGGTCCCTGTGGTCAACGAAAACGACACGGTCGCCGTCGAGGAGATGAGGTTCAACTTCGGCGATAACGACAACTTGTCGGCGCTCGCCGCCGTGCTGGTCGACGCGGACATGCTGGTGATTCTCAGCGACGTGGCGGGCCTCTACACGGCCGACCCGCGCGCCAGCACGGATGCAGCCCTGGT
>JBBITY010000548.1:0-656 GCA_037440565.1 Desulfurellales bacterium | reverse complement strand
TGAACAGTACGTGACTGCGGGCGCCGGACCGCTGGGCACAGGTGGCATGGCGAGCAAAGTCAAAGCCGCCCGCAAGGCAACCGACGCCGGCATTCCCTGCCTGATTGCCGACGGCCTCCACGCCGGGGTTCTCCCCGCTGTGTTCGATCCAGATCGCAGTGTCGGCACGCTCTTTCTGCCCAAAGGCGATCGACTCAGCCGGCGCAAGCACTGGATTGCCCACACCTTGACGCCGGTGGGCGCGATCACGGTGGATCGCGGGGCGTGCGACGCGATCATGCGCAAGGGCCGCAGCCTGCTCCCCAGGGGGGTGGCGGCCGTCACCGGCACCTTCCGCACCGGTGCCTGCGTCTCGTGCCTGACGCCGGACGGGCGCGAGTTCGCTCGCGGCCTGGTGAACTACTCCTCCGCCGAGCTGGAGAAGATCAAGGGTCTGCACACCAGCGCTATCGAGCCGGCGCTGGGCTACAAAGTCAGCGACGAGATCATCCACCGCGACGATCTCGTCGTGCTGAGTTGAGCGCGCGGTCCGCGACACGCTCGCGGCCGGCCGGACCGCCTCTTGGCGCGCTCAATCCAATTGTAATATTCTCCGCCACGATGCGTATCGAGGAGACGGTTATCGACATTTGCCGCAAGGCCAGGCAGGCGGCGCA
>JBBITY010000547.1:0-2311 GCA_037440565.1 Desulfurellales bacterium | reverse complement strand
GGGCAAAGTGGCGCAAAATCCGGCTTGACGGCGCGGGGGCTGAACCGTAGCCTATGGCGCGAGGAGGGTTGGGACTATGGCGGCAGGTAGGGCAGTCGTTGGGGTCCTGTTGCTGAGTGTGGCGGTAGGCGGTGAGAGCTGGGCGGCGTCCGAGCTTCGCCCGGCCACCAACCGGCCCGACATCGTGGAGATCGGTGCGCCGGTGATGATCAGCCGCGAGATGTTGCGGCGCGAGATGGATCGGAACACCGAGCTGCACGAGTACATCCGCGTGTACGGGTGGCCCGAATACGCCGAGATCCAGGAAGTGCAAGTGCAGGAGCCGTTTGCGGCCTATGAAGTTCGCCTCTATTACGTGCACCGAAACCAGTTTTTGGTGTTCGGGCGCGTGAACGTGGCGCCCAACGTAGTTGACTACGGCGTGCGCAAATATGCGGGGCCGATCGATCCGGAAACGCTCGATCGGCTGTTGACGGCCGAGCCTGCTCCGGTACAGGAGGAGTCCCTTGCCAAGGCGGAGGTGGTCGTGTCCGCATCCCCTGCAGTGAGTGGAGAAGCAGAAGCGGCCGCGGCGCCCCAAGCGCCCCCGCCGGCGCCGGTGGTCGTGGCGACCGGCGAAGAGCTCGAGGCGACGGTGCAGCGGCTCGAGGCTGCGGCGGACCGGGCGGCGACAGCAGCGGACATGGCTGAGAGCGCGAGTGCCGCGGCACAGCAGTCCGCGGACCGTGCGACCAGCACCCTGGAAAAACTGATCCACTCAGCCGAGCAGTGAGCGCGGCGTCGCTCGGGCGTCGGTGCCGGGCTCGGAGGAGCCGAGCGAGATTGATCGCGTGCACCCGCGTGGTGTGCCGACGTGCCCGCGTTGACAAGGCGCCGAAGCGCTGTTACCGGAGCGTCGAAACGGGAGGCAAGTGGTGAATCAGAAATCGGCGCTCGATCAGTTCCTCGCGATCCTCACACTTCCCGACAACATCCCGATTGTGGGGCTGATGGTCTTGATCTTCTTCTTCACGTACCTCGCGCTGCGGGAGGCGCGGAAGAACGATCAATTGATTGCCCGGGGACGGGAAGACGAGATCCGGAAACGGATGCAGGAGTGAGGCTCTCCTCACTAACTCCCGGCGCGTGCGGCGGCTGCGGCGAGCTTTTCGCGCGTGCGCGCGTCCAAGATGCCGTCATCCTTGAGACCGGCCGAACGCTGAAAGGCCTGGATGGCGTTGACGGTGACGGAATCCAGCTTGCCATTGATCTCGCCCTGATACTCGTGCAGCGCCGTGAGCTGCCGCTGCACCTCCTCGACGACCGAGGCGTCGACCGGTTGCGCCAGGGCGATCGCCTCGACGTCGGGTATTGACTCCTTGATCTGCTCGGCGGCCTCGCGCGCACGTTCTTCCGCCGTCTGGCCCGTGCAGCCCGCCGCGAGCCCGAGAAGCGCGGCGAATACCAGGCAGCGCGCGGTCGGCCGACGCCCGACGTGCGGGACGCTCGGGAACCTTTGAGGAGCGAGACTGCAGTTCATTTCCATCAGATCACCTTGTTGAGCGGGTATTCGATGATGCCTACGGCACCGTGCTTCAGAAGCTCCGGGATCAATTCGCGCACGACCGCTTCGGCGATGACGCTCTCAACCGCGAACCAATCGGTCCCGTAGAGCGGCGACACGGTCGGCGCGGTGATGCTGGGGAGCATTTTGATGACGCTGTCGAGCTGATCCTTCTGCACGTTCATCTTCAGGCCGACCTTGGCTTCTGCCTGCAGCGCACCGTTCAGCAGGAGAGAGATCTGCTCGATCTTGGCCCGCTTCCACGGGTCCGCCCAGGCGGCGTGGTTGGCGATCAACTGCGGATTCGATTGGCAGATCTCGTGGATGATCTTCAAACCGTGCGCGCGGATGGTGCTGCCGGTTTCAGTGACTTCGACGATTGCGTCGACGAGCCCTTCGGCCGCCTTCGCTTCCGTGGCCCCCCAGGAAAATTCCACCTCGACGTTGATGTTGCGTTCCTCGAAGTACCGCTTCGTGAACCGCACCATTTCCGTCGCAATGCGCTTGCCTTCGAGGTCGGCGATCGTGCGGATCGGCGAATCCTGCGCCACCACCACCACCCATCGAATCGGTCGCATGCTGGTTTTGGAATAAATGAAATCGGAGACGACATGGACGTCCGAGCCGTTTTCGAGGGTCCAGTCCTTGCCGGTGATCCCGGCATCCAGAGTGCCGTCTTCCACGTAGCGCGACATTTCCTGAGGGCGGGCGAGAACGCAGCGCAGGGTGTCGTCATTGACGGAGGGGAAATAGCTGCGTTCGCTCCCG
>JBBITY010000546.1:0-2319 GCA_037440565.1 Desulfurellales bacterium | reverse complement strand
ACCGTCACCCCGACCGCAACCGTCACCCCGACTCCACCGCACTGCTGCCAGCTTGACAGTTATTGCCGCGGCGTCCAGACGCCCGGCGTCTGCCCCGGCGGAGGTCAGCTCGTCATCAACGCGCTGTGCGACGGCAATAGCGGCATGTGCGTCAGCCCGACGCCATCGCTGACCCTGGCGCCCACGCCAACGCGCACAGCGACCAATACGGCGACGGCGACGGGCACCGTCACGGCAACGGCGACGGCGACCTTCACGCTGCCGATGGGCGTCGATCCGTACAAGTGCTACCGCATCCGCGCCAGCGCGACGTTCCAGGAAAAGACCGTCACGCTCGTCGATCAGTTTGACGACGAGCCGAGGAAGACCGTCGTGCTCAAGCCGTACATGCTTTGTAATCCCTCGGAGAAGGGCGACCAAGCGGGCAACAAGCTCACGCCACCGCTGCATCCGGAAACCCACCTTGTCTGCTACAAGATCCGCAAGGCGAAGGGCGAGCCGAAATTCGAACGGCGGACCGTGAATACGCGCAACGAGATCGTGCCCGAGGTCATCAACACCGAGAAGTTCACGGTGATCAAGCCGAACTTCCTCTGCATTCCGTCCGAGAAAACGGAAGTTCTTCCGACGAGGACGGCCACCTCGGCCAGTGCCGCGACCCCCACCTCGGCCCCACCGACAGCCACCGCGCCGCCGGCAGCGACCAATACGCCGCCGTGACAGGAAGGAACCCGCGCGTGAGGGCGGGCTCGCCAGACGCGCCCCCCTGACTTATCTGCCGGACCGAAGTCACGGCTGATCGGCGAGCAACGCCGCGCCGATCACACCGGCTGAGTCCCCGAGGGCATGACGGCGGATCGGCGTGCGCAGCTCGTCGCTGAAGACGTAGCGCGCCACGGCGCCACGCCCCGCCTCGTACAATTCATCGATGTTCGACAGGCCGCCGCCCAGCACGATCACGTCCGGATCCAGGATGTTCACGACGTTGGCCAAGGCGCGGCCGAACCGATCGATGAACTCGTCCATGACCGCGCCCGCGTCCCGCTCGCCGCGGCGGGCGCGCGCCACGATGTCGGCCATGTCCGCGGCCACGCCCGTGCGCGCCCGAAATCGTTCCTCCACCGCCGGGCCCGACACGTAGCGCTCCACGCAACCGCGCTGGCCGCAGTAGCAGGGCGGGCCGGACGGATCGAGGCAGTGGTGGCCCCACTCACCCGCGATGTGCTGCGCGCCGCGCAGCAGTTGTCCCCCACATATGATCCCGCCGCCAACGCCGGTGCCCATGATGACGCCGAATACGACCGCAGCCCCGCGCCCAGCGCCGGCCACTGCTTCGGCCAGCGCGAAACAATTCGCATCGTTCTCGATCCGCACAGCCCGGCCGATGCGGCGCGCCAGATCGCCCGGCAAGTCGCGGTCATTGAGGCAGACGGTGTTGCAGTTCTTCATGCGGCCCGTGCGCTGCGACACAGCCCCCGGCGTCCCGACGCCCACCACCTCGGACTCCGGCGCCACTGCCAACAACGCCTCCGCCAGGCGACCCACCTGCTCCACGATGTGCTCGTAGCCGCGCGCGCTCTCGGTCGGAAGCCGCTGGCGCACAATCACCTGCCGGTGCCGATCCAGCACGACGCCCTCGATCTTCGTGCCGCCGAGGTCGATGCCGATTCGCCGTGCGGTAGACATGGTGGGGGCAGATTAGGGTTCGAGGGTCCGAGGGTTCAAGGGTTCGAGGGTTTTTGGGTCGAGGGTTGCCCTTCCCCCGTGGGCGGCCCTCAGGTATGGAAGCGACCTGGGAGGTTCGCAGGGCCTGCGCCGCTGCTGGGGGGAAGCGCACCCGGATGCGAGGTCGCGACCGCGAGCGGAAAGAAAAGGCAGACAGATGAGTCGGAGTTGCATCGTGGTCGGAGCGGGTCCGGCCGGACTCGCCGCCGCCCACCGCCTGGCGAACGCCGGAATCCGCGTGACCGTGTTGGAGGCCGCGCCGACCATCGGTGGCCGGACGCGGAGCGAGCGCGTCGGCGACGTGGTCATCAACACCGGGGCGGGGTTCGTCGCCAGCTTCTACACTGTCACGCTGGCGCTGCTACGCGAGTTGCGTCTCGAGGTCATCCGCCCGCGCGCGCAGCCCGGGATGGTCGCCACACCGTTTGGCAAGCTGCCCCTCGATTTGGGCTCGCTGCGCCGCATCTTGCAGTTCCCGCTCATCTCGTGGTCAGGGAAGCTGCGCACGCTGGCGCTTTTTGGGCGCGTGCTCTTGAACCGCAATGCCCACGTCGCCGACCTGGCGAGTCTCGCCCGCATGGACCGCGGCGGCAC
>JBBITY010000545.1:0-2327 GCA_037440565.1 Desulfurellales bacterium | reverse complement strand
GATCCGGGTTAGCTTGCTCTCTTCGTGCCGGCGGGCACCTCCCGCCGCCGGACCGCGCGTACCACTCGATCTGGCGCGCCAGACCGAGCAGGATGCGCACGTCGCGCGCTTCTAATCCAGCCCGCCCGAGCATGCGCCGCAGTGCAAACATGATGTGGTCCGGGTTCTGCGGGTTCAAGAACCCGATGCGCAGGAAAGCCGCTTGCAAGCGCTCGAACAGCAGCTCCGTTGCCGCCGCTGGAGCGGGCTGCAAGGATTCGCCCCCCGCCTCGGTCTGCGCCGCCCGCCGCAACACGTAGCAACAGAGCACCACTGCGTGGGCGAGATTGAGCGACGGATAGGCCGGGTTCGTGCCGATGGTGATCAGGCGCTGGCAGTGCTTGAGGTCTTGGTTGCTCAGCCCGTGATCCTCTGGGCCAAAGAGCAGGGCCACGGGGCCGCTGCGCGCACGCTCGACCATCACTGGCGCAACGACTTCAGGTGGCTCCGCGGCTGCTCGATAGAGGCCGCCGCGACAGGTCGTCCCCACCACCAAACCGCAATCCGCCACGGCTTCGGCGATCGTCGTCGCCCTGTGGGCCCGCGCCAGCACGTCGCGAGCATGCACGGCCATGGCTTCTGCCAGGGCGAACCGGCGCACGGTGGGACGGACCAATGTCAGGTGTCGCAGGCCCAGGTTTTTCATCGCCCGCGCCACCGCGCCGACGTTGGCAGCGCCGCGCGGCCGGACCAGCACGATCCGCACGCGCTCCAAAACCGCCTCAGGCGATAAACGGCTCACGGTAATCGTGCGGACCGAACGTTGTGCGCTGATCGTTCTTACTTTCCCGCCAGTTCGGCAACCGCCGCCGCCGTCTCACTCATGCGGCGTTCCAGCTCACGGCTGCGGACCTGAGCCTGCACACGCGTGAAGAGCTCTTGCTTGTTCACCGGCTTGGTCAAGTACTCGCTCACTCCCAGCGCCATCCCGCGCGAGCGCGTTTCCATGTCGTCTTTGGCGGTCAACAGAATGACCGGGATCGAACGCCAGGCTTCATTGGCGTGCAGCCGTTCGCACACCTCAAGACCGTCCATGCCCGGCATCATCACGTCGAGGATGATGACGTCGACCGGCTCGCGTTCCAGCACTTTCAGGGTTTCCGGCCCGCTGTCAGCGCTGACCGTGGCGTAGCCCTCGCGGTTGAGCCAGCGGCGCAGGATCTCGAGCGTGTGCGCGTCGTCGTCGACGACCAGGATCCGTGCCGGCTGCTGCGGCTTCTCTTGTTCGGCCATGTAACGCCCCCTGCCCTGACAGGCTCAGATGAGGTAGCCTTCCGCCTCCCCGGGGCCGCCGGTTTTGCGGCGCAGCTTTGCCACCAGCGTCGTGCGTTTCAACCCGAGCAGGCGGGCAGCGGCTTGTTTGTTCCCTTTCGTACGCCGCAGCGCCTCGTCGATGAGCCGGTACTCGAACTCCTCCACGGCGCGGTTGAGGTCGATGCCTTCCTCGGTCAGCGTCGGCCGCGGGATCTTCTTTTCCGAAATGAAGGAACGGATATTCGGTGGCAAATTATCGACCCGGATCACGCCGTCCTCGCTGAGCACCACCAGCCGTTCGATCAGGTTTTCCAGCTCGCGCACATTGCCTGGCCAGTCATACTCCCATAAGTGGACCATGGCATCGTCCGCCACCTTGCAGGCCCGGCCCTGATGCTTGGCGTTGTACTTGTCGAGGAAGTGCTGGACGAGAACCGGGATGTCCGAGCGCCGTTCCCGCAACGGCGGAAGCAAGATCGGGATGACTTGTAGACGGTAGAACAGGTCCTCGCGAAACCGGCCCTTCTCCACTTCCATGGCGAGGTCGCGGTTGCTGGCGGCGATGACCCGCACATCGACCTTGATCGTCCGATCGGCGCCCACGGGGCGAATCTCGCGCTCCTGCAACACGCGCAAGAGCTTCACTTGCAATGCCGCTGTCATCTCGCCGATTTCGTCGAGGAAGATGCTTCCGCCACTTGCCAGTTGGAACATGCCCATGCGCGAACCGACCGCGCCTGTAAAGGAACCCTTCTCGTGTCCGAACATCTCTGACTCGAGGAGGTCAGGCGGGATGGCGCCGCAGTTGACGGCAATGAACGGCTGGTTCGCGCGGCGGCTATGGGCGTGAATGAAACGAGCGATCAGTTCTTTGCCCGTGCCGCTCTCGCCCATGATCAGCACGGTCGAGTCGGTCGTCGCCACCCGCTCAGCAATGCTGAGAATTTTTTCCATTACCGGGTGACTGCCTTTTATCGTGAAGTTTTCCATGACCCGCCTTCCGTTACGAAAAACAGCGACGAAAAAATAACAGT
>JBBITY010000544.1:0-2328 GCA_037440565.1 Desulfurellales bacterium | reverse complement strand
GGCCCGCGAGTTGCCGCTCCCGCCCGACGAGGTGGAGGCGCGCGTGCGCCGGCGGATCTACGAGACGGACCAGACCTGACGAAAGCGGGGTGCACCGTGGCCAAGGACACGCTGACCATCACGGACAACCGGACCGGCAAGACCTACGAGGTGCCCATCGAGGACGGGGCGATCGCGGCCGCTGACCTGCGCGCAATCAAGACCGGGGACGATGACCCGGGCTTGATCTGCTACGACCCAGCACTGCGCAACACAGCCACCTGCCGCAGCGCCATCACGTACTTGGACGGCCGCACGGGGACGTTGCGCTACCGCGGCTATGCGGTGGAAGACCTCGCGCAACATTCCACATACCTCGAGGTGGCGTATCTGATCCTTCACGGCGCGCTGCCCACGGCCGCACAGTTCGACGCGTGGCAGCGCGACATCGCGGAGCAGTACCTGATTCACGAGAACATCACGCGCTTTCTCGACGGCTTTCGCTACAACGCGCACCCGATGGGCGTCCTCATCAGCACCGTCGCGTCGCTGTCGACCTTCTTCCCCGAGGCATCCAGGATCGACGACCCGGCGGTCCGGCGGCGCCAGGTGATTCGCCTGCTCGGGCAAGTGCCGACGCTGGCCGCGTTCGCGCACCGGCGGCGATACGGGATGCCCTACGCCTATCCGGACACCGATTTGTCATACGTCGGCAACTTCCTCAACATGATGTTCAAGCGCACCGAGCTGAAGTACACCCCGAACCCGGTGATCGAGCGCGCGCTCGCCGTCTTGTTCATCCTGCACGCCGATCACGAGCAGGCCTGCTCGACGACGACCATGCGGTGCGTGGGCAGCGCCAACACGGATCCGTTCTCGGCCGCCGCCGCGGCCGCCGCCGGCTTGTACGGCCGCTTTCATGGCGAGGCGTACGAAGCTGTCCTCGCCATGCTCGCCGAGATCGGCTCGGTCGACCGCATTCCCGCCTTCATCGAGCGCGTCAAGGGCGGCCGAGCCGAGCCCCCGGGATTTGGACACCGCGTGTACAGCACGTACGATCCGCGGGCGCGCATCCTGCGCGCGGAAGCCGAGAAGGTCTTCGAGGTCACGGGACGACCGAAAATCTTCGACATCGCGCTGGAGCTGGACCGGCAAGCGGGCCGCGACCCGTACTTCATCGAGCACGCCCTCTATCCGATCGTGGACTATTACGAGACCATCATCTACCACGCGATGGGTTTTCCGAACGAGCTGTTTCCGGTGCTGTTCGCCATCCCGCGCTTCATCGGCTGGGCGGCGCAGTGGGAGGAGATGATGAGTGACCGACAGCATCGCACCTTCCGCCCGCGGCAGATCTACGTCGGCGAAGGCCCGCGCGCGTACGTGCCGATCGAGAAGCGCTGAGCTTCGACGGCCAACACGAGCTCATCGACCGTCACCCTTCCCCGACCGTCACAGTCGCCAGGACACGAGGGAACAGCGATCGCAAAATCGGCGCTGTTGTTGCCGCCGTTCGTCTCCGTTGAGCCCGTGAGGGTGAGCTCCCAGGCAGACTGTGCGCCCCCGCCGTCGCAGTCCATGCACCGTTGCACCACACCAGCAAGCCGCGACCGGGCTGCGCACTGCTCCACCCGACCCTTGCATCCATTGCGGCGGTTCACGGCGCCCTCGTCACCTTCGGCACCGTGCCGTCCCACGTCCAGAGCCCCGTGCGACCATCCGCCGTGGTGTATTTGCCGCTCAGGCCCGTGCGGCTCAGCGTGCCCTCGAAGGTCCCAAGGGTGTTACTCTCGGGGTCCACGAGCCGTCCCGACACGCTGCGGCCCGCAAGCTTCCAGTCGGCGACGCCGAAGTGGCCACTGAGGATGGTGGATCTCCCGCTTCAATCGTTCCAGCTCGGCTTCAGGAATCCGCGCCACGAGAAACCCTCGTTCTCGAAAAACCCTGTCAAGCCCCTCCGGGTGATTTTCCGCGCGCCATAGTGTGGTTGAACGTCGGTACACGCTCTTGTACGTACAACCGAAGTCAAGCCATGGAGACCAACCCAGCGCAGCGGAGGAAAAACCTCGCGTACACTGTCCGAAATCGCGATGAGGAGACCGATGCGATGCCGAAACGGAAGCACGCGGAGTTGGGCGACTGGGGAGCGCGGCTAGCGGAGTTGCGGAAGGCCGCCGGCTTCACGCAAGAAGAGCTCGCCGCCGAGCTCGGCGTGTCGCCGCGGATGATGGCCTACTACGAAGCCGAGAGCGAATACCCGCCGACCGCGCTGCTGCCGAAGCTCGCACAAGCGCTGAGCATGAGCGCCGATGTCCTGCTCGGCATCGCGCCAATCAAGCGCGCGGCGAA
>JBBITY010000543.1:0-2331 GCA_037440565.1 Desulfurellales bacterium | reverse complement strand
CAGGGCACGCGGCTGGTGCCGTGCGACTTTCTGGTGGGAACGCAGTCACACGCCCCCGGCGAGCATCATCGCCTGCTCGTGGCCAACTGTCTGGCGCAGGCCGAGGCGCTGATGCGCGGACGCACGGAGGCGGAGGTGCGCGCCGAGCTGGCCGCCGACGGGGTGTCAGGCGACGCGGTGGAGCGGCTCGTGCCGCACAAGGTGCTGCCCGGCAACCGCCCGTCCACGACGATCATGTACGAGCGGCTGGGGCCGCGCACGCTGGGCATGCTGCTGGCGATGTACGAGCACAAAGTGTTCACGATGGCCGCGCTCTGGAACATCAACCCGTTCGACCAGTTCGGCGTAGAGATTGGCAAGCGGCTGGCCGCGCGCGTGGCCGACGAGCTGGCGGCGAAGGAGAAGGGCACCGGTGATCCGCCCCCGTCTGCCGCGCACGACAGCTCGACGGCGTCATTGATTGCGCGTGCCAAACATCGCTAGACTGAGAGATCTCGGCGCGCGCCCATAGCTCAATTGGATAGAGCGTTGGCCTCCGGAGCCAAAGGTTGCAGGTTCGAGTCCTGCTGGGCGCGCCATTCGACTCGCCTGCTGCGCGCCGGAACAATCCATCATTTTCCGCTACACGGCGAGAGCGCTGGGGCGTTAGGCGGCGCAGCCATCATCGCGCGCTTCGCCACAAGGAGCTGGCTGTTCTTCAGGGACGCCGTGAGCCCGACCTGTCCCGGCTGATTCAGCCTGAACGGCGATGAGTCGAACGTGGCGACCAGGTCGAGCTGGCCGTCGCCGTTCACGTCGACCCACCCGGCGTTCGAGGCTGGCGCATGCTGGAGTTTCATGCTGCCGGTCTCGACCTTCCGCAGATCGAGACCCTCCTCCCCCAACAGCGCAAGCGTCACGTGGTGTGGTTGACCACGACTGCCCGGCGGCTCACATTCGTGACCGGAAAGCGTTTGGTCAGTGGGATGCCGAGCGGCCTTGCGAAGAAGGGGGAGGACGGGTTCGGGATCAGCAGGACGGTGCCGCGGCCCCTCAGCTGCGCGACGAGCGTCGTGCTCCCGTAGCTCACCGACACCGTGCCGGCATGCGGTCCGGCGTCCGTCGGCGCGAATGGTGACAGCAATGCCACAACTGAGCCCGCCAACCAGGAGGCCGGCTGCTGCACCTTTCGCGCGGAGGAGCATACGACGATTGCCTCGTTCTTCGAAACGCCTACGGAACACACCCTGGATCGGCCATGTCGATCCGCTGCGGAACGCCATGCGGCGCCCAGGCCGCCGTGGCGTACTCGACAGTGGTCCCGGTGAGGTTGTAGGCGTTGTGGACGCCGGTGCCCTGCTCGAGAATCGTCAGCCCGGATCCCACATCGCGTCGCTCGCAGATGCCGTCGCGGTACTCGACCAGCGTCAGCGTGCCTCTCCGGATGTTGATGAAGACGGGCCCGCTATGGGTGTGCCACCCGACGTTGCCGCCGGGGTTGACGACGACGCTGCTCAGCGTGAAGTCCGTGTCCATGTTGGTTTTCAGCTCGAGCTTCAGCCCCGTCGTCTGCTCTTCGTGGTGCCTGAAATGTCCGGCTTCGATCACGCCAGCCCAGCGCGACACCGTAACGCCGACCGGCGCGGTGGCCTTCACCGCCACGACCAGCAACACGACACCAGCGCCCGTTGCGAGGAACTTCTTTGTCTTGGTCATGACCTCCTCCTGCGCCCGCACTGTGCTGGTCAGCGCACCGAGCGTCAATGAACGCCATCCGAACTGTGTCTGAACTGTTGCTGAACCCGCGCAAATGCCTTTTCCGCAACTGCTTGCGCGGATCCACAATCGGTTCACCACGCGATATAGAATCGGGGCGCTCCCGGGGAGGATGTCCCTGACGCCGCAAGCTTCACCGCCCAGGAAGGGCTCGGTCTATCGCTTCGCCGAGTTCGAGGCCGACCTGCGCGCCTGGCGACTGCGCCGCAAGGGCGCGCCCGTCGATTTGCAGGATCTCCCGTTTCAGATCCTTGCCACGTTGCTCGAGCGACCCGGCGAACTGGTGACGCGGGACGAGCTGCGCGCGCGGCTGTGGCCCGACGACGTCTTCGTGGACTTCGAAGACGGCCTCAACACCGCCGTGCGCAAGCTGCGGCTGGCGCTGGAGGATTCCGCCAACGAGCCGCGATTCATCGAGACCGTCCCTCGCCGCGGCTATCGCCTCATCGTCCCGGTGACGGCCGGCGCCGGCCAACGCGCCGGGCGGCAGTGGTGGATGTATGCGCTGGTGGGCGCAGGGCTCCTGCTGACGCTCTCGTTCGTTCTGTACAACTTCCGCAGCGACACACGCGCGTC
>JBBITY010000542.1:0-2335 GCA_037440565.1 Desulfurellales bacterium | reverse complement strand
CACATGGGGTGGAACCAGGTGCGCAAGCGGCGGCCCGTCGCGGTGCTCGCGGGGGTGGACGACGGAGCGTTCGTGTACTTCGTGCACTCCTACTACGTCGAGCCGGCGGATGCAGCGCTCATCGCAACGACCACGGACTACGGAGGCGAGTTCGTCTCGGCCATCACCCGCGAGAATCTCTTCGCTTGCCAGTTTCACCCCGAGAAGAGCCAGCGCATTGGCTTGCAGATCCTCGCGAACTTCGGCGCGCTGGTTCAGGCGGTGAGCGATACGCGATAGGCGATCGGCACATCCATGCTCGTCATTCCCGCCATCGATCTCAAGGGCGGCAAGTGCGTGCGCTTGCTGCGCGGCGACATGCACGCGGAGACGGTGTACGGCGACGATCCACTCGCCATCGGGCGCCGCTGGGTCGGCGAGGGGGCGCAGTACCTGCACGTCGTCGATCTCGATGGAGCGGTGCGCGGGGCGCCGGTGAACACGGACGCTATCGCCAAGCTGTGCGCGACGCTGCCGATTCCCATCGAGGTCGGCGGTGGTGTGCGCTCGGTCGAGCGGGCGGCACACCTGCTCACCGCGGGCGCGGATCGGGTGATTTTCGGCACGGCGGCATTGACGGAGCCGGAGGTCGTGGCGGAGGCGTGCCGCGCTTTTCCCGGGCGGATCGCTGTGGGCGTCGACGCGCGCGACGGCCGGGTCGCGGTGCAGGGGTGGACGGAGACAAGCGCGGTCACGGCAGTGGAACTCGCGCGTCGCGCCGAATGGTGCGGCGCGGCCTGCATCATCTACACCGACATCAATCGCGACGGGACGCAGCGAGGGGTCGACGTCGCGGCGACGCGCGCGCTTGCCGAGGCCGTGGGGGTGCCCATCATCGCTTCGGGCGGAGTCGCGTCGCTGGCCGACATCGAAGCGCTCCTGCCCTGCGAGCCGCTCGGCGTCGCCGGCGTCATCATTGGTCGCGCGTTGTATACGGGGGCGGTGAGGCTGGCGGACGCCATCCGATTGGCCGCTGGAAAGCCGAGACCTGAAAGCTGACGGCTGCCGCCTAAGAGATGCTCGCCAAGCGCATCATTCCCTGCCTCGACGTCAAGGACGGGCGCGTCGTGAAAGGCGTCAGCTTCGTGAACCTGCGCGATGCCGGCGATCCGGTCGAGATCGCACAGCGCTATGACGAAGAAGGCGCCGACGAGTTGACCTTCCTCGACATCACCGCCTCCCACGAGCGGCGGAAGATCATCATCGACGTCGTCGCGCGAACGGCCGAGACCGTGTTCATGCCGCTCACGGTCGGCGGCGGGGTGCGCGAGCTACAGGATGTCCGCGATCTGCTCAACGCCGGAGCGGACAAGGTGTCGATCAACACCGCGGCGGTGCACAACCCGGAGTTCGTTCGCGTCGCATGCGAACGTTTCGGCAGCCAGTGCATCGTCGTCGCGATCGACGCGAAGCGCGTGCCGGGCACGTTGCCGTTGCGCTGGGAGGTGTACGTCCACGGTGGGCGCACGCCGACCGGCCTCGATGCCGTCGAGTGGGCCCGGCGGATGGAAGCGGCTGGCGCCGGGGAGATCCTCCTCACCAGTATGGATCGCGACGGCACCAAGGACGGGTACGACATTCCGCTCACCCGGGCCGTCGTCGACGCTGTGCGCGTGCCTGTGATCGCGTCGGGCGGCGTCGGGACGCTCGAACATATCTACGAAGGTCTGACCGCCGGCGGGGCTGCCGCGGCGCTCGCCGCATCGATCTTTCACTACCGCGAGTACACGGTTCAGGCGTGCAAGGACTTCCTCGCTGCCCGCGGCGTCCCAGTCCGCACGTCGGGACGGTGAGCCCGAAGACCGCGGTTGGCACTGGTGGCGCAGGAAGCTTGCCGGTGCATGCCGGCTCGCTGTTCACAGCGCCGCAGGTCACTTTGTAATGTCCTGAGGCCGGTTCCGCCGGCCTGTGTGGAGCAGTGCTCCACACCTCGAGAGCAATAACCCGGGGAGCATTCGTTTGGACTTGAGCGCGGGAGCGTTGCTCCCGCGCCTTGGCGTTCGGTGATTTTCCGGCGTTGTGTAGAGGTAGCCACTACCACGCCACCTGCCGGGCTGAGGAAGGGTGCCGGGGGGTGGGGGAAGATGCCGGCCGAAGCCGGAATTCCGAGGCCGGTGGTTCTGGGGGGGAACCGACCCCTGACCCCCTACCCCCCGGACGTCAGCAGCCAGATCGGCAGGTCATGCCGACCTGGCAATACTCACGACAAACCTAATATCCGGACGCGGGCCACCGGAACATGAACTATGACGGCATTCGAACAGACGTTTGTCATAGTTTTAGGCCTCACGGGCGT
>JBBITY010000541.1:0-2343 GCA_037440565.1 Desulfurellales bacterium | reverse complement strand
GGCGCCACAGGTATGGGTGCGAGCGAGCGTACCGAGGGGTTCAGACATGCGTCGTGAGGTTCTCGAGGCTCTGGTCGGGGTTCCTGGCCAAAAGGGCTCCGGAGGTGAGCGTCTTCTCGGTGCTACGGGGTTCGGCCGATCGCCGCCGCGGCGTCGCCGCGCGGCACCGTTCGCTGCTCACCCGTCGCCATATTCTTCACCGTCGCGGTGCCGGCCTCCAATTCCGACGCACCGATGATGGCGACGAATGGAATGCCGCGCGTGGACGCATACTTGAATTGCCGGCCGATGTCCTTGCCATCCTGCTTCGGCGAGTCGGGGTAGAGCTCCACGCGCAGGCCGGCCGTTCGCAGCGCCTGCGCGAGCTCGAGCGACACGCCGGCCCGGCCCGCAAACCACTGCGCCACCATGACGTCGGCCGGAGTCGACGCGACCGCCGGCGGAAACATCCCGCGTTCAGCCATCACGACCAGGATGCGTTCGAGACCGAGCGAGATGCCGCAGGCCGGCACGTCTGCGCCGGAGAAGGCACCGATCAGGTTGTCGTACCGCCCGCCGCCCGCCAGGCTGCCGGCCAGGTCGGGCACGTTGATTTCGAAGATGGCACCGGTGTAGTAGCCCAGCCCGCGCGCCAGGCCGAGGTCAAACCGGACACGCCCTGCCGCGCTCGTCAGCGACGTCAAGGCGAGTACCTCTCTCAGCTCACGGATCGCCTCTCCCCCGTCGGGGAGCTCACCCTCGAGGCTGTCGAGCGAGTGCGGCAGCGTGTCCATCAGCGCCTTGACCGCCGCGACCTCGAATCCCTGACCAGTGAGCTCGGCCGCCACGCCTTCCCGCCCCACCTTGTCCAGCTTGTCGAGAATGACCAGGAATCTCGCGTGCCCGCCCGCTGGAATGCGCAGCTTGTCGAGAAGCGCCGCAAGCAGCCGCCGGTGGTTGAGACGGATCGAGAACTCCCGGAAGCCCAGGCGGGTAAACACATCCGCGGCGGCCGCCAGCAGCTCGGCCTCCACCGCCATCGATCGCGATCCGATCACATCCACATCGCACTGGTAGAACTCGCGAAAGCGCCCCTTCTGCGGGCGATCCGCCCGCCACACGGGCTGCACCTGGTAGCGCTTGAAGAACTGCGGCAGCTTCGCGCGATACTCGGCCACCACGCGCGCGAGCGGCACCGTCAGGTCGTAGCGCAGCGCGAGGTCGGTCTGCCCCGCTTCGCCGCCTTCTCCGCGCTTGAGAATCTTGAAGATGAGCTTGTCGCTTTCTTCCCCGTACTTCCCCACCAGCGTCTCGAGGTTCTCCAGCGCGGGCGTCTCGAGCGGCTCGAACCCGTAGCGCTCGTAGACCTCGGCGATGACGCCGATCACGAACTGCCGGCGCCGGACGTCGTCCGGCAGGAAATCGCGCATGCCGCTGGGCGGGCGTGTGGTCATCACAAACCAGCTTAAGAGTTAAGAACGTCGTCCCGCGCCACGGCTGACACGCTGCCGCGCCGCTGTGAAGCGGCAAGAGACCGCCCCGCAGTGTGACGGCCTTCTTAACTCTTAACTCCTAACTCCTAACTCTTAACTCCCTGAGATACTCCAACCGGTACTGCACGTAGTTCTTCGCGTACCACCGGATCTTCGCCACATCCTCGTCAGTGAGGCTGCGCGTGACCCGGCCAGGCCGCCCCATGACCAGCGAGCGAGCGGGCACGCGCGTGCCCTCCACGAGGAGCGTCCCGGCCGCGACGATCGAGTCGTGCTCCACGTGCACGCCGTTCAACAGCATCGCGCCCATGCCCACCAGCACGCGATCCTCGATCGTGCACCCATGCACCACCGCCGAGTGGCCCACCGTTACGTCATCGCCGATCATCGTCGGGTTCGTCTCCCGCATCACGTGCACCATTGTCAGATCCTGGACGTTGGTGCGCCGGCCGATGCGGATGCGATTGACGTCGCCGCGAACGACCGCGTTCATCCAGACCGACGATTCGGCGCCGATGACGACGTCGCCGATCACCTGCGCGCTTTCGTCGATATAGGCGGTTGGGTCGATGGTGGGCGCGATCGTCTTGAACGGGCGAATCATGACTGGGTGGTCTCCGGCCTGCGTCCTACGCCTCGCGGGCGGCCCCGCGTTCCGAAGCGGCACGCGTGGCGGCCTGCGCGGCGAGGGCGCGGCGGGCGTCAGGCGCCGGGCGCAGGACGTACATGAGTTCAGATCTTCGGCAGCGTCACGCCGCGCTGCGCCTGATACTTCCCGTTCTTGTCCCGATACGACATCTCGCACACCTCGTCGCTTTCGAAGAACAGCACCTGCGCGATGCCTTCGTTGGCGTAGATCTTGGCGGGCAGC
>JBBITY010000540.1:0-2370 GCA_037440565.1 Desulfurellales bacterium | reverse complement strand
AGGGCTACGTCTTTGCGCTGACCAACTGGCGCGAAGTGCTGGCCGGCCTGGACGCGCTGCGCAACGAGCGCGGCATGAATGTCGTCCTGATCGCCCACGCCCAGATCGAGCGCTTTGCCAACCCCGAGACCGACACGTACGACCGCTACAGCCCGCGGCTCCAGAAGCTGGCCTCCGCGCTCGCCCAGGAGTGGTGCGACGAGGTCCTGTTCGCCACGTACCGCATCCACACGAAGACCACGAACGAGGGCTTCGACCGGAAGCGCGTGCACGGCATCGGCACGGGCGAGCGCATCATCCGCACGACCGAGCGCCCGGCCCATGTCGCCAAGAACCGCCTGAGTCTGCCGGACGAATTTCCCCTGGACTATCGACTCTACGCCGCGTTCGCGCGCGGCGAGAACCCTCTGGCATCCGAAGCCCAGCCCATCGAGGGAGCATGAAAGATGGCGACCGCAATCGCCACAAAACGATGCACGGTCTGCGGCGTCGTTCGTCCGCTGACTGGCTTCAGCAAGCATCGGGGCCGCCGGGACGACCTCGCGTCTCGCTGCAAGGAGTGCAACGCGGCGCACTGTCGGGCGTGGTATTACCGCAAGCAGCAGGAGACGAACGGACTCTATTCCACCTACGTCGCAATGAAAGGACGCTGCTGCGTTCCGACACATGAACATTTCGCGCAGTACGGCGGGCGCGGAATCACGGTCTGCGCCGAGTGGCGCGACAGCTTCGACACCTTTCGCGAGTGGGCCAACCGGAATGGGTTCGCGCCCGGGCTGCAAATCCACCGTATCGATAACGGCAAGGGCTACTCGCCGGAAAACTGTCGGTTCGTAACTGCGGCTCAGAATTGCCAGAACAAGCGCGCGCGGACGCGCACGAGTCGCACTTACACGAGCTCGATAGCACTCGTGTGAGAGAGATCCGGAGCCTGCTCGCAAGAGGTCTGCCGCAACGCGCAGTCGCTCAGTGCATGGGCGTATCGCCCAGTGCAATTGGGTCGATCAAGACGGGCCGCACATGGCGTGATGTGGCGTGAGCAAACACCAGAGAAAGGAAATCGGTTATGGCAACCATCGGTAATTTCAACGCCAACGAGGTCGATCCCAACTTCGCGTTCGAGGCCATCCCAGCCGGCAAGTACCTGGCCGTGATCACCGAGAGCGAGATGAAGCCCACCAAGTCGGGCGCCGGCCAGTACCTCGAGTTCACGCTCCAGGTAATCGAGGGCGAATACAAGGGTCGCCTGGTCTGGTCGCGGCTCAATCTCGATAACCCCAACGCGACGACGGTGAAAATCGCGCGGGCCGAGTTGTCAGCCATCTGCCGCGCGGTCGGTGTGCCGGCGCCCAAGGACAGCGTCGAACTGCACAACATCCCGCTGCTCATCACGGTCGGGCAGAAGAAACGCGACGACACCGGCGAGATGGGAAACGTCATCAAGGGCTATGCCAGGAAGGACAGCGCCGCTCCCCGGCCAGTTGCAGCCTCTGGCGGCAACAACGGCACGCCCCCGTGGAGGCGCTAAGGAGGCGAGGATCATGGCCGCCGACGATATGCCCTGCAACGAACGCGTGGTGGAGGTAGTCGAGACGTGCGACGGAGCCGTGGTGCGCACCTTCTACTGCATCCACGATCCGAACTTCGATCACTGGATGAGTGATGAGCCGTTCGACGGGCTCATTTGGACGAAGGACACGCGATGCAGACAGGAGTTCGACAGCCGCGAGGAGGCCCAGGAGGAGCTGGAGGATTTCCTCGAGTGGCGCGAAGAGCAGGAGAGAGAAGCTGAGACCGTCGCCGATATCCCACCCGATCGGGAGGCGGCATGACACTGACGCTCCCCTGGCCGCCGAGCGTCAACCACTACTGGCGCACATGGCGCGGCCGGATGTTGATCAGTCGTCAGGGTCGCGCCTACCGCGAGCAGGTGGGCGCGATCCTCCGAGCTGCCGGCGTCACGCCGTTAGCCGGGCCGCTGGCGGTCCATGTGGAGCTCTATCCGCCAGATCGGCGCAAACGCGACGTCGACAACTCACTGAAGGCGATCGGCGACTCGCTCCAGCACGGCGGGGCGTTCCACGACGACAGCCAGATCGTGTGGCTGCTGCTGGAGAAGGCCGAAGTCGTCGCCGGCGGCAAAGTCATCGTGCGCATTGCGGAACGAACCGGAAAACCACTGCCGTTCCCGACGACCGAGCGTCCCAACCTGAACTGATCCCGCGCGCAAGAGCTGGAGGGCTGCGCCATGACGCAGGCCGAATCGAAACGCGTCTACATCGCCGGTCCGATGACCGGTTACCCGGACTGCAACTTCGCGGCGTTCCACGCGGCGGCCGAGCGGCTTTCTGCGGCCGGATGGAAGGTCTT
>JBBITY010000539.1:1644-2380 GCA_037440565.1 Desulfurellales bacterium | reverse complement strand
GTTGTTGATGACCACACAGCCGTCATCGTTCACCGTCGGAATCGTCCAGTTCTGCGTCGTGCCGGCCAGCGTCAGCAATCGCTGCAAGCGCGCCAGCGCAGTCGGGCACGTGGCGTACACGTAAGACCGCCGCAGACTCCGAACCGGGAAGAGCACGATCTGGGCATCGCCGACGCTCAGCGCCCCGGCATGTTCCGAGGCCCGATTACTCTCCGGATCGGGGCCGAAGATCCGGTCCACGAGGTCAGCATCAGGCCACAGCGTTCGCGCCTCGTGACGCATCGCACCCTTCAATCCGGAGCCGGCGATCATCGGATGGCCGGTGTGGCGTTCGCGCTGGATCGGGTTGTCGATGGCGCCGATCGCCGTACCCGCACCCATGTGCAGTGGACTCACGCAGTAGAGAAACATCGCAGCCTTTGCCTCAAACATACGCATTCCTCCTACGCACCGAGACTTGCCGGATCCCAGTCGCCGAACCAGACGTTATTGAAACCCTCGGCGCGGCGCGCTTCGGTCTCGGCACTCCGGTTCGGCCATAGCGGCCAGAGTCCTTCCCTCAGCAGCTCACGCAAGACGGCAAACTCGCCGTTGAGAATCTCGAACCAGTACACCGAACCGGCCGGGGCCACCCGGACAGCCGGCTTGGGGCGGTCGTTGGCGACGTCCCAACCGCTGACGATCTCAGCGCGCGGCACCGCGGCGGCCATTAGGCGCGCGCGCAACCCACTGTGCT
>JBBITY010000539.1:0-1629 GCA_037440565.1 Desulfurellales bacterium | reverse complement strand
GATGGATCCCCGGCGGCAACCAGCCGTCGGGGAAGTAGCCCGGTGTGGCGAGGACCATCCGAAATCCGCGACCCTTCGGTACGTACGACCAGGGCATCGCCGAATCGTCCTTTCCATCCCATGGGCGCACCGCGGCCCCGCGGCCATCGCCTCCCAGGCGAAGCAGTCCACTTCGGGGGAGGAGCGCGTCCGCGCCGCAAACGCCGACGAGAAAACCGACGCCTTGGCGCAACGCGACCGTATCGCTGGTGTACAGCTGCCCCGTGCGCACCGTGCGCGTTTCGCCGCTGAGGGCAATGCCAAGCCGCGGATCGTTGGCCCACAGGTCCGCCGAACGGACCGACTCCTCGGCAGCGACCGCACCGCCGCGAAGGTGGGTGATGTAGCCGGGCGCCGTGAGCCACATGCCCGATTCGGGCTTTGCCGGCGTGTCGGTGCGCAGCACCGGAACGGCGGGGAGCCCAAAGCTGCCGGTCACTCCGAGGTTGGCAACCCTGCGTGGCTCAAGCCGGTGGAACCTGACTGCATCCTTCTCCTTCACCGCAACGAGGTCCGCCGGCAACGGCAGGTAAGCAGTGGCCGGCTGCCCCTTGGCGTGGTGCGCCGCCTCTCGAAGCGCAGCGGCGCCGGGCCCAATCAGCGTGACTGCGGCGATGCGAAACGTGCCCGGTTTCTCCGGCTGCCTTCCGACGCTGTTGGCAACTGCGGCGTCCGTGACCCGGCCATGCTTGAAGTCGTCGAACGAAACGTTGCGATCGGCCAGGATGCGCGTCCGCAAAGCCCCGGCGAAGACCGAGGGCCACGGCGGCATGAGTGCCTCTCCATGCCCCGCGTCGGCGAAGAGGCGATTACCGCGCAGGTGCAGCACGTCGAGCGGCCGGATGACGAGCAGGTCCATCACCGTCACTCCCCACTGCCCTCGCCGCGCTCGGCGCGGGCCAGGAACTCCGCCAGCGTGATGCTTTCGCGAAGGAAAGCGGGCACAGACGCCTCGCGTGATCCCCTTCGCTCGATCTCGGCAATAGCGAGGTCGGCGAGGTCGCGAGCAAGCACATCGAGCTCCGGGGCGGGCTTCTGCTTATCCTTGCGCTGGCGGTACATCTGATACGCCAAGTTTTGCGCGATCATGTCCGCGTACGTCGACTTATCGAGAGTCACACCTCCGACCGTTCCGGCCGTCGCCGGCAGATCTGTTAGCCACGAAATCATGTGGTACGCAGCGCGGCGCGAAAGCGTATCGGAAAGGGCTCTCTTCAATCGGAGCAGGACGCCGACGGCCGTTCGATCGGCGCTGCTTTCGGCCGGCGGCTCGGGCGCAACTGGCGGGATGCCCTGAAGCAGCCACTGGCTGGTGAAGTAGGTGGCGCCGCCCGAACGTTTGATGAGCGCGATCGAGAAGGCATCACGGCCGGCTTCCCTTTTCGCGCGCTGCCCGGCAGCGCGGAGCTCGCGAAGCACGGCGCCGAGGGGCGCCATGTGATGGGCAACAACGACGCCGATCGAGGCGGTGGCCTTCTCCCCCATCATTCGAGACAGGTGCTTTCCGCGGTCAAGCACGTGGCCACCGCCGAGACGCAACCGCCGTTCGACGCCGAGCAGCTGCCATACCGCCTCCTCGTCCTTTCCGGG
>JBBITY010000538.1:835-2404 GCA_037440565.1 Desulfurellales bacterium | reverse complement strand
AGAGGTTGGTCCAGTACGAGTTCTCCACCGCCTGGTTCACGGCAGCCAGGATGCCGAAAAGGCCGCCGGCGAACTTGAAGTCGACCTCGTCGCTGCCCGCGGCGAAACGCTTGGCGTATGCGATCGAGTCCATCACGATCTCGTGCGAGTAGCCGCGAAACAGCGTCGTCACTGTGCCGTAGCGGCCCGAGGCGTCCATGAAGCGGTCCAGGTCGCCGGCGGAAGCCGAGCTGGTGAAAACGTAGAAGAGCTGGCCGATCTCCTTCGGGTCGTCGGGGATCAGGCCCCACTTCGGATCGCCGTCATGGTAGAGGCGCGCCAGACGCTTGACCACGTCGATGATACTCACCGAGCCGCTGGCGCCCCGCGCCCCCTCCATGTAGTTGCCGAACTCCTCCATGATCGACAGTGGCACCGCGCTCTTGATGCCGTCCGGGCGCTTGGTGTCGGCGATGACGATCAACTGGCTGGCGCCGAGGAACTTTTCGTTGAGGACGCCGAAGGCCACGTTGTACGGATGGTCGGGGAAAAGCAAGGCCGCTCCCGGTGTCATGTCGCCGACCCGGAGCGTGCGGCCGTAGGACCAACCGACGACGAACAACGCGATGGTCAGTGCGATGACGGCCCAGCGGCGGGCGCCTTCACTGGCCACAATCACGTAATGGGTGACCGCGGGATAAATCTTCTCCGCATACTGCCACCAGAACCAGGCGATTCCAGGGGTGGCGATCAGCATCCCCATGCCGCCGCTGGTCAGGCCGGCGAGGTGCGCGCCGATCCCGAGGAGCACGAACGCGCCGAGGACGAGCCATCCCATCGACATCGGGACGCGGCTTTCCACCGCGACGGAGTGCGATTGCGGGGGCGGATTGATGAAGCTGAGGAT
Organism: Desulfurellales bacterium; assembly: GCA_037440565.1. Taxonomy (GTDB): domain Bacteria; phylum Desulfobacterota; class Binatia; order HRBIN30; family CADEER01; genus JBBITY01. Next base: position 1,518 of record JBBITY010000538.1, on the reverse strand, counting down.
AATCGGGTGCAAAGTCACGACGCTGATGAAGATCGACACCACCCAGAAGCTGGCAAAGATCGCCACCTTCTGGATGAGCGGAATGGGCGCCACAGCGACCACCAGGAGCCCGATGCCGTCGGTCACGATCGAGGCGATGGCCGGCGGGAAGAGGTGGGAGTACGATTCCACAATGGCCGTGTGCTTGTCGCCCGTCCGGTAGTATTCCTCGTGGTACCGGTCCATCGACTGCACGGAGTGACTGAGCGCCCGCGCGGTGAGGAAGACCGGGATCACCAGCACCAGCGGATCGAGGTTGAAGCCGAGCAGCACGGCGATGCCGAGTCCCCACACGCTGGACAGAATCCCCGAGAAGATCGGCACCCAGATGCCGGTCCAGGTGCGGAAATACACGTAGAGCAAGAACGACAAGGCGATGGTCGTGGAGCCGAAGACGACCAGGACCTGGTTGGCGTACTGCAGCACCGAGGTGTACAGCCACGGGAAGCCGGTGACGTAGATGCGGTGATTCTCGTCTTCCTCCTGCGCCTTCAGCGCCATCATGCGCGCGTACAGGTCGCGGAAATCGAGCGCCTCCTCCCAGAAGCCGGCGTGGACGACCGCCGCCGTGTCGTCGAGCGAGGTGAAGACGCCGCGCACGCCCTTCGTGGAGTACACGGCGAAGCGCACCTGCTCGGCTGCCT
>JBBITY010000538.1:0-798 GCA_037440565.1 Desulfurellales bacterium | reverse complement strand
CTTCGGGGTAGAAGATTTCGCGAATTTGCAACGCGCCGGCGCGCGTGGTGAGGCTCTTCACCTTCGGGTGCGCGATCGAGAAGATCTGATACGGCACCACGCCTTTGCTGTTGGTGATGTACTTGGTGATGCGGTCGAGCTTTTGCAACGTCGCCGGGTTGTAAATGTCGCCCTGCTTGACCTCCAGAATCACCGACATGATGTTCGCGCTGCCGAACATCTGGCGGAAGTCGCGGTAGATTTGGATGTAGGGGTCTGGGCCCGGCCGCGCGGCGGCCTGAACCAGGCACGCCCCGAGGCTCTTCTCACCCGACTCGCGGCACGCAGCCAAAGCATCCGCGAAGGTACGAAACTTCGGGTAGAAGTCGAAGAAGTCGGTGTGCAAGCGCATGCGAGTCAACGCCACGGCGAACACGGCCGTGATGATCACCACCACCACCGTCACGCTCTTGCGGTACTCCAACAAGAAGCGCAGGTACGCCTCGATCCAGCGCTGCGGAATCATCGCGCTCAACCTCCGGTTCCGACGGGCGTGCTCATGATCGGCGCTTCAACTGCCGGAACTGCTCGCGCTGTGTGGCGAGCATCTGTCCTTCGCTGCCGACGATGAAGCCGGCGCCGCTTGGCGTGAGGCTCAGCCCGCGGAACCAGTTGGCCGCCAACTGAATCGGTAGCTCGACGCGGTGCCACGTCGCGCCGGCGTCGGTGCTCCGCAAGAGCAGGCCGGAGTCTCCGATCGCCCAGCCGATGGAGCCCTGTACCTCCAGGTCGTACAGCGAGAGCACGAAGCCGGGCCGG
>JBBITY010000537.1:0-2429 GCA_037440565.1 Desulfurellales bacterium | reverse complement strand
CGCCATCGAGCCCATCCCGGTCTGGTCGGACAAGCCGGAGAGGGTCAAAGAGCAGCCGGAGCCGATGCAGCCGATTGATTTCAAGGTCGACGGGATCGAGCTCACGCAAGCCATTCAGTGCTTCGACACGACGGAAGGAGATGCGAAGTGCCCGGACAACTCGGTCCCGCTGGTCGCGGGCAAGCTCACCGCGGCGCGCGTCTACATCTCGCGCGTCGGCCCCAAGCCGAGCAACCCGCAGTTCCCGAAGGTGCGTGTCGACCTCTCCCTTTCCTGGGAGAACAGTCCGGGAAACTTCGTCTGGGGCACGATTTCGCAGAATTTCAAGGTTCCGCTCGGGATGAGGTGACCACCGCCAATTTCCTCGTTCCGTCTCCGCTGACCGGTGGTATGTACGCCTACGCGACGGTGAACTTCGACAACGCCTGGCCGGATCCCGACGCGACGAACAACTCGTTCGGCCCGATCGGCGGACGAATTGATCGGCATGGTGAACATCGCACTCAGCAACGCCAGCGTGTGGCCGTGCCTCGCCGGTGACGACAACGAGGACGGCAGGATCACCGTTGACGAGATCGTCAGTGCGCTGGACGCCGCGTTGCGCGGGTGCGAGTGACCCCACCCCGGAGGGGTGACATTCATCGGCCCAGGGCAAGGGCGGGAGCACTGCTCCCGCCCTCAAGATGAAAGGTCCGCTGCACCGCCACCATCCTTGAGGGGTGGAGCATCGCTCCACCCCGAGAGATTGCGCTGAAGATCGAGATCACTCCGCCGCGGGGAGCGTGAAGTAGAACGTAGCGCCCCGGTCGACCGCGCCCTTGGCCCAGACGCGGCCGCCGTGGCGGCGGATGATGCGCTGCACGGTGGCGAGGCCGATGCCGGTTCCTTCGAACTCGGCCGGCTCATGCAGACGCTGGAAAGCGCGGAAAAGCTTGTCGGCGTACGCCATATCGAAGCCGGCTCCGTCGTCGGCGACAAAGAATGTCGACTGCGCAGTGCCGGTTTCGGCTTGCGCATCCGGCACCTGAGCCCCGACCTCCGACATCTGCCCGAATTCGATGCGCGCCGCGTCGCGCTTGCCCGTGTACTTCCAGGCGTTGCCGAGGAGGTTCTCCAAGACCACGCGCAGCAGGCGCGCGTCGCCGCGCGCGGCGAGGTGGGGCGCGATGACAAACTCCACCCGGCGCTCGGGCTGCGCCAGGTGCAGTCCGCTGGTGATATCGCGGGCGAGGGCGCTCAGGTCGACCCGCTCCCAGCGCATGTCGCTGCCCATGACGCGCGCGAGGGTGAGCAAATCGTCGATCAGCTCTCCCATGCGCTTGGTCGCCGCGCGCATGCGCCGCAGGTGCTCCTGGCCCCGTGCGTCGAGCCCGTCGGCGCAATCCTCCAGCAGCGCCTGACCAAAGCCGTCGATGGCACGCAGTGGCGAGCGCAAGTCGTGGGACACCGAGTAGCTGAAGGCCTCCAGCTCCTTGTTGACCGCTTCCAGCTCGGCTGTGCGGTCGCGCACGCGTTGTTCGAGATCGGCGTTCAAGCGCTGAATCTCGTGCTCGGCCGCGCGCCGGTCAGTCACGTCACGGGAATTGATGACCACACCCGCCACGGCCGGATCGGCGAGGAGGTTGCGCGCGAAGCTCTCCAGCACACGCCACGATCCGTCGCGGTGCCGGAAGCGATACTCGGCTACCGCCGCGCCGTCGGGTTGCTCCAGGAGCGCTTTGAAGCGGCTCTGCACCGCGGGCAAATCCTCGTGGTGAACGAATTGGAAGGCGTCCACCCCGAAAAGTTCATGCGGCTTATGGCCGAGCAGCCGCTCGAACGAGGGACTCACGTAGCGGATCGTGGCGTTGGCTTCGAGAACCGCGATCACGTCCTGGGCGTTTTCGATCAGCGATCGGTAATACTGCTCGCGTCGGCGCAGCGCCTCTTCGGCCTCCTTGCTCGCCGTGATGTCGCGGGAGTTGAGGACGACCGCGCGCACGCGCGGGTTGTCGAGCAAGTTGCAGCCCGTCATCTCGATCCACCGCCACGATCCGTCCCGGTGGCGCATGCGAACCTGATCGGTCACCGGCCGGCCGCGACCTTCGATTATCGCCAGGAAGGCCGCCTTGCTCCGCTCCACGTCGTCCGCGTACAGATCCTCAAAGCCGTTGCGCCCGACGACCCGCTCCGGCCCCTCGCCGAAGACGCGGGCGTTGTTCGGGCTGGCGTAAAGGACGGTGCCGTTCTGATCGAGGAGCCACACCGCCTCGAAAGCGTGTTCGACCAGGGCCCGGAATCGGGCCTCGGATGCCTCCAGTCGCTGGCCGTGAACGAAGAGCGCGCGCCGCGTCTGCTCCGCACCCGCGGCGCCGGTCGCGGACAGCACCGCCGCGATCAGCGGACCCAGCAACTGATGGAGAACGTCCGCCGCGGTAGTGGCGCGCCCG
>JBBITY010000536.1:0-2436 GCA_037440565.1 Desulfurellales bacterium | reverse complement strand
CGCCGCGCGCGCGTCAACGCCTGCGCCTTGTTGACCTTGCTCCTCGCGAGCGTGCCGCCCGCCCTTTTGCAATTGAGGCGGTCTCCGCACGACTCACGCGGCGCCGACTCTACTCAGAAAACGCAGTTTGTCAAGGAAGTCCGCGCTTCGATTTTTCAGTCTGGACTTTGCCCTTCCAGCGCCCGCTTCACGTTGGCCAGGTACTGCCGCACGCCTTCTGCTGCCTCTTTCTCCACGAACGACTTGATCAGTCCCTGCAGCAGGCGGGGAATCGGTGTTTCGGGAGCGACCATCTGCCGCAAGACGATGCGCGTGCTCCCGGAGCCGGTCGGTTGCAGGGTGATCGTTCCGGCCACTTCCGCGTTGTCGTCCGCACCGGGGGCGGTCGCAAACGCAATGCGATCTTTGCCGTTGCCCTCGTAGCGCGCCGTGTAACGCACGGCCAGACTGACCGGGCCTGCCGACCGTTCCCGATAGCAGAACCGGTAGGTATTCTTTCCAACCCGCTTACAGCTCGCCAAACCAGGTACGCACGCCGACGAACCGACGACATCCCACAAGTACTCGTACACACGCGTGGGGTCGACGCGCACTGTAACGGACCGTTCGACCTCGGTGGGAAACTTGGCCACAAGCCCCTCGGCGCCTTACTACCCGGCCGCTGGCGTCGAGGTCAAACGCGCCGGACTTGACGCCAAAGGCCCGAGAAGCATACAAGAGCGCGGCTTCGGGCGGGACAATGGTGCCAAGAGGGATCCCTGTGTTCGACGATCTTGGTCAATCACGCACGCCGAACAGCACCGGCAAGGTAGCGCCGAGCGCGGGGATCGGGCGCGAATCGCGCACTGGTGCATTCGACCCCACGGAGGGGCGCGCTGGACGACGGCTCTGCAGCGCGATCGTGGTGCTGGCCTTGCTTGTCCAGGTGGGATGCGCGGCCATCCAGAAGCCGTCTTGGAACAAGCCGTGGGGGAAGGGGGCAGCGATTCCGGCCGCGGTGTGCGCGGCGATCGGCGCAGGTGTGGGCGTCGCAATTCAGGACCAGCGCCAGGGCACCTCGCGCGTGGTGATCGACGGCGAGGAACGCCGCGTGAGCGATCCGGAGGAATTGTGGAAAGGGGCGGCAGTGGGCGCGCCCATCGGCGCGGTGGTCTGCGGCGTCTTGGGCCACATCTTCCTCGACCGCGCGCCGGAAACGCCATCGCCCCCGGCACCGACGGCCACGCCGGCGCCGGAACCCCCGCCGCCGCCCGTGGAGAAGAAGCGCATCGTCCTACGCGGTGTCCACTTCGACTTCGACCGCAGCGAGATCCGTCCCGATTCGCGCCCGGTGTTGGACCAAGCCGTGGCGATCCTCTCCGAGGAACGTGAGGTGCTCGTCGTCATCGAGGGGCACACGGACGCGATGGGCACTGACGAGTACAACCAGCGGCTTTCGATTCGCCGCGCCGAGGCCGTGTACCGCTACCTGGTCAACCGCGGCATTGCACCGGAGCGGCTGCGCGTGGAGGGATACGGAGAATCGCGACCGGTCGCCGACAACGAGACGGACAGCGGCCGGGCGCAGAACCGCCGCGTCGAACTCCGGGTCCTGCCGTGACGAGCGTGCGAGCGTCGGACGCTGCCGGAGCGTCAGGTATTGACGCGGCGGGAGAATGCCCGTAGCAACGAGGGAGAAAATGGCGGCCACGTCGACGGGGGTCCCGTATCTATTATGGAGGGTTGGTCCATGATCGGTCGTTTCAGACACATCCAGTGGTGCGCGCTCACCGCGGTGCTGCTTCTCGCACTGGGCGCCGGCCGCGTCCGCGCTGATGTCGAGCCGGGAATGATCATCACCAAGGAAAACAAGGACTTGGTAAAGGATCTCGTCTCGCCGGGCGTGATGTGGTGCATCGAGCACGGCATGAAGATGAAAATCGTCCCGTACAAGAAGATCGAATGGAACAAGGCGTACGCGGAAGCGACCGAGAAGTACGCGGGGCAGACGAAACTGTCGGCCGACGGCCGCCAGCTCGAAGGGCACATCGCGGGACTGCCCTTCCCCACCATCGACCCGAACGATCCGCAGGCAGCCCTCAAGATCATGTGGAACTTCGAGTACAAGGGTCACGTCACTGACGACCAGGACCTGCGCAACTTCGACGCCGATACCGGCCCGGTCAGCGATAGCCCCCTGCAGGTCGAGCGCCACTTCATCCTGGACCACTTGCGCACTCTCTGGTACACGGCCCGGCTGTACATCGACCCGAAGCCCGAGCTGTTGCCGAACCCGGACAAGGTGCGGGCCAAGCAGTCGCTCCACCCGATTCTCGAGCCGTTCGATCTGAAGGGCGTCGGCCTGACCGGCATCCGCTACCTCGATCCGGATCGGCAGGACGACACATGGCTCTATCTCCCCACCCTGCGGCGGGTGCGGCGGTTGTCCAGCGCGCA
>JBBITY010000535.1:0-2436 GCA_037440565.1 Desulfurellales bacterium | reverse complement strand
GGCGCCGCCGCTACACCCGAATGAAAGCGCCGTCCACGTGGAAGCGCTCGGGGCCATAGATGATGCTCGTGTCGACGACCAGTTGGCCGTCCACGTTCAGTTCGATCCGGAACCGATCCAGCGGACGGGGAGCGGGGCCGGCGAAGTTGGTTCCGTTGCTGCGATACTCGCTGCCGTGACACGGGCACTTGAAGGTGCGGAGATCAGCGAACCAATTGACGGTGCACCCGAGATGCGCACAGCGGGCCGACGGGGCGTAAATGCGATCCCGCTCGCGGACGACAAAGAACCGGTGGGTGGACTTCCAGCGCTCATCCACAAAGATCACTCCGTACGTATCGGCGCCTTCTTCCTGACCGAGGAAGGCGTCCGGGGTGCCGATACGAAACCTGCTCGGCGGCTGGAACAGGACGCGCGGGAAGAAGAAGCTGACTGTTTCGATCACCCCGGTTCCGAGGACCGCAGCAAAGCTCCCCCAGCCGGCGACGGCCAGCCCGCGTGACAGCAAGGCGCGGCGTGAGATCTGCATCAGTCGCGGCAGGATATCTGCCTGTTCCATCCGTCGTCCCTTCCTCGTGCTACCGGCCGTTCGGCAGGCCACCTGACAAAATGACTCCGCATACGGCTTCGTTCATGCGGCCTAACCCCCAATGGCGGCCATCGACCGCGCCCGACTCGACACGCGTGCGGTCTCGTCCGCGTGATAGGTGCCGTGCAGTGGGCGGCCAGCCGTCGCCGCGCGAAAGCACGCCGCCAACGCATCGGGCGATACCCGCGGGCGCAAAGCACGCCGCACATCGACCTCACCTTCGCTGGTCAGGCAGGGCCGCAGCTTGCCATCAGCCGTCAAGCGCAGGCGGTTGCAGATGTCGCAGAAGCGGCAGCTCACCGGGCTGATCACGCCGACCTCACCGCCTGCGTGTAACGCGTAGTACGTCGCCGTGTCGCCGGCCTGATGGCGCGGCGGCTCCGGGGCGAGATACGGGCGAATACGGTCAAGGATCTCGGCGCGCGGCACGTACGACGAGGCCCACCGCCAGCCGAGGCCGAGCGGCATATATTCGATGAAGCGCACCTGGGCCTGTTGCTCCGCCGCGAACTCGAGCAGCGCCGGTAGCTCGTCGTCGTTGACGCCGCGGATGACCACCACGTTGAGCTTGATGGGTCGAAGGTCCGCGGCACCCGCTGCGGCGATCCCGGCGCGCACGCGGTTGAGATCATCGCGGCCGCTGACGGCGCGGAACACCGCCGGACGCAGCGAATCGAGACTGACATTGATGCGCATCACGCCAGCGGCCTTCAGGTCCGCCGCGTAATCGGCGAGCAGCGTGCCGTTGGTGGATAGGGCCAAGTCGCGGATGCCCGGAAGCGCACGCAACACCCGGACGAGGTTCACCACGCCCGGCCGGACCAACGGCTCTCCGCCGGTGATGCGAACCTTGCCAATGCCGAGGTCCACCCCGGCGCGCACCACTTCCACGATCTCCTCCAGGCTCAACTGCTCCGCACGCCCGGGCAGGCCGCACTCGCGGGGCAAGCAGTAAAAACAGCGGAAGTTGCAGCGGTCGGTGACCGAAACGCGCAAGTACGTCACCACCCGACCATAGCGGTCCCTCAACTGCGGATGGCGGATTCCGCATGGCGGAATACCGGCCACAGGCTTCGTAACTTCGCTCATCGGGTTCCACTCATATGTTGCAATCTGAAATCCGCGATCTGCGATCGATGGTGTTACTCGCCGGCAACGGCCGCCGCGTATGCCCGGTCTGCCGTGAAAAACGCTGCGGCGAAGCCCACGAGCGCCGGAAAGAAGGGCAGAGTGGTTTGCTTGGCAAGTCGCGCCTGCATGCGCGGCACCCACTTGCAAAGGTGCCGGGCGAGGAAATCCCGCTCAGCCCGCAGTAACGGCGTCGCGTCGATTCCCTGCTGGCGGGCCTGCGCCTCCCGGAACGTCAGGTAGTGGAGAAACTCGAGCTCGGTCGTGATGTGGTCCGGCAGTTCGCGCATCTCGGGCGATAGCCGAAGGTGAAAGAAGTTGTAAAAGCGCGTCGCGTCCTCCATGACCTTCATCCGGTCCCCGATGTACACGCCACCGTACAGCGGGCAAGGCGGACCCGCAGCGCCGACATCGAACAACCGAATGTACTCAGATTCGAAGTCGATGTACGAATCCCCGGCGTTCGACAGGTCGCTACCGAGCGCCACCTCGTACGGCAGCGCCCGGCAGGTGTCCGCCGCCGCGGCTGCGAATGTACCGTCGCGCACGGCTTGGTAAAACTCTTCGTCGGGAAAGCTGAAGGCGCCGGCGAGCAACTGATAGAGCCGCGATCGGCCTGCCGCCGTCTGTTCTGCGGGAGTTTGGGGATTGACGACTTCCATGTTCACACTGGGGGCCGGTCGAGGGTGGCAGGGTCGGTAGTGAAGGGGCCGAACAGG
>JBBITY010000534.1:0-2457 GCA_037440565.1 Desulfurellales bacterium | reverse complement strand
GAACCCGTCGTGAATTCCCAGCACTTCTACCCCTTCGAGCACGCAGCGGATGGTCGCGGCGCCGATCACGCTGTTGATGCCCGGAGCGGGTCCGCCTCCCACGAGAATGGCGAGCTTCTTGCGCTGGCTCATCGATACAGCCCTCCGGGTTCGCGGTGGCCTCACACGACGCTATGGTCACCGACGCCGGGTACCGCGTCAAGTAGGCACCGGCGACGCAGACGGCCACCTCGCATTTTGCCGTCGAACTGCTTACCATCCGCGGCACGCGACGCCGAATGCGGCCACCCAGGGTGAGGATGATGAACCAATTGGAAGAAGGCCCCGAGTTGCAACTCGATTTTCACAAGCTGGAGAAAGCGGTCGCGGCGTGTCCGGACATTCTTCCCGTGGCGGTGCAAGACGTCGACACGGGCGAAGTGATCCTGGTCGCCTACGCCAACGAGCTCGCGTTGCACACGGCGGTGCGGACCCGCAGCGCCGTGTTTTGGAGCACGTCGCGCAACGAGCTGTGGGAGAAGGGCAAGACCTCCGGCGAGATGTTCGAGTTGATCGAGGTGCGCGTCAACTGCGAGCAGAACTCGCTTGTGTATCGGGTTCGCCGGCGGCGCGGCGGCATCTGCCACACAAAGAACCGCGCCGGGCAGCCGCGCAATTGTTTCTACCGCCGACTGAACCTGGACACCGGGGTGCTGGAAAACCTGGATCCGTAGCCGGCACCGGGTGTCGGACGCCCGGTGCCCGCGAACTGGGCCGCGGGCGGCCGGACGGCCCGGGCCGTGCGCTTGTCAGGGAGCGTGGAGGCAACTACCGTAGCAGCGGGAGCCCAGTGGAGGGGCCGCCGTGAGCGATCGTCCATTTCGCGTGCTCGGGGTGCAGCAAATAGCCGTCGGAGGACTCGACAAGTCCGCGTTGCGCAAGCTCTGGGTCGACACCTTGGGCTTGGCGCTGGCCGGAACCTTTCGCAGCGAGGTGGAAAACGTCGACGAAGACATTGCCGTCGCCGGTGCCGGACCGTTGCGCGTCGAGGTCGATTTGATGCAGCCCATCGACCCCGACCGGCGGCCGAAGGTGCACGAGCCCCCGCTCAATCACATCGGGTTGTGGGTCGACGACCTCAACGCCGCCGTTGATTGGCTGACGAAGCAGGGCGTGCGCTTCGCCCCGGGCGGCATCCGCAAGGGCGCGGCGGGTTACGACGTGTGCTTCATCCACCCGAAGGGCAACGAGCAGGCACCGATCGGCGGAGAGGGAGTGTTGATTGAGCTGGTGCAGGCACCGCCTGAGGCCGTCGAGGCCTTCCGGCGCCTGTCCGCGAGCTGAACGTGCCTGGCTCATTTGTTCACGCGTATTCACAGCGTCTCGGCCGCAGCGGACATGTGCGCACCCTCCCCCGGGCGCGTGGGAGCCGACTCTCGCTGGAATAACCTTTTCGTTGCTGCCATATTTCGTCGCGTGAAAGCGCTCGACGAGGCGGATGAGCTGCAGCAGTACTACCGCGACGAAGGAGTCGTAGACGACTACCTGCGGCGGCGAACGGCGCAGCCGCTGAACGGCCTGCTGCACCGAGCACAGGTTCGGTTTCTCAACCAGGTCGTGCGGGCGCGCAGCCCGGCGCGCGTGCTGGAGATCGCGCCCGGTCCCGCGCGGCTCACCGCCGAGCTGGACTTTCGCGGCCACGGCATCGCCATCGATACCAGTCCAGCCATGCTGGCGCGGGCGCGCGATCGGCTGCGGGCGCACGGCCGCGACTGGTCCTTGCTGCGCGCCAACGCGTTTGCGCTGCCGGTCGCCGGTCATAGCGTCGACTTGGCGTTCACGCTGCGATTTATCCGGCACTTTCAGCTCGCGGACCGGCAGCGACTGTACGCGCAGATCCGCCGGGTGCTGGTCCCCGGCGGTGTGTTTGTGCTCGACGCCCTCAATCGCGCCGTGAGCCTGCCCCATCGCCTGCAGAAAGGGCTCGACCGATACCCCATCTTCGACGTGCTGTACGATCCCCCGGAGCTGGTCGGCGAGCTGGAAGCCGCCGGGTTTCGGGTCCTGCACTTGGAAGGGATGATCAAGCACTTCGCCGTGCAGCGCCGGCTCAATCGCCTGCGCCGGCTCGGGCTCGCCGGAGTGGCGCGCATGTTGGTCGCGGCGCTGGAGCGAGTGCCGAGCACGGCCCCCTCGACGTGGATGGTTCTCTGCGAAGTCCGCGAATGAGGTCGGGCGCAGGGGCGCCGATGAACACGCGAAGTGTGGCCGTCGATCTGGCCGGCACGTCGGCGAGGATCGCCAGTGCGTTCCAACCTTTCATCGACTATGCCGGCGTTCACCTCGGGCCCGAGGTGCGCGGCATCGACGGCTGCTCGGTTCCCAACTGGGCGATCCCGCTCTCGGGCCTTGCCCGCGCTTTCGCGCGCTTCGTCACCGGAGAGTCTGCTTCGGGCGCGCGCGCCGAAGCCTGCTGGC
>JBBITY010000533.1:0-2458 GCA_037440565.1 Desulfurellales bacterium | reverse complement strand
CATAGCAGTGCGGTCAGCTCTTCGGTGTAGACCGCCGGCACGCCTGCCGCGTCGACCCGTGCCGCCCACTCGCGCGCCGCCGCGTCGCGCCGCGCGAGACGCCCCGGTTGCAACGCCCCGATGGCGGTCGGGTCAGCGAAGACCGTGACCCGCGCGTGGCCCGGCGCCGGAACCGCGGCGCCGAAGATCACGCGCGCTCCCAGACCCCGTTCAGGACCGACGACCGACTCGACGACCTCGACGTTGCCGAGGCCGTTTTGCATCGAGATCATCACGCCATCCGGCGCCAGCACCGGCGCGACCGCCTCGGCCATGGCGCGCGTGTCGAAGGACTTCACGGTCACGAGAATGGCATCGAACAGGCCGCGCAGCGCCCCCGCGTCCGTCGCGACCTCGAATCCGCGCACGTGATGCTCGCCCCAAATGCCGTCGATCCGCAGGCCCTCGCGCGCGATCGCGTCGAGGTGCGGCGCCCGACCAAGAAGCGTGACGGATAATCCGGCCCGCCGCAGGAACCCCCCGAACACCGACCCGATCCCTCCGGCACCGGCAATGAGCACTCGCGGCGTTGCCATATGGGATTCAAAAGCTCGACCTGGCTTCTCGCCCACTCACCCCTACCCGTTGTCACTGCCGGTCCTTCAACACACGGCGCAGAATCTTGCCCGACGGGTTCTTCGGAATCTCATCGATGAACTCGACGGCGCGGATCTTCTTGTAGCCGGCAACGCGTTCCTCGACGAAGCGCATGAGCTCGGCGGCGGTGGCCTTCATGCCCGGACGCAGCACGACGAAGGCGCGCGGAATCTCGCCCGCCTCGGGATCCTTCTTCGGGACAACCGCGCAGTCAGCGACGGCCGGATGCTCGTGCAGCAGCGCTTCCAGCTCCGCCGGCGCGACGCCGAAGCCCTTATACTTGATCATCTCTTTCTTGCGGTCGACGATGTACACGTAACCCTGCGCGTCGCGGCGCGCGATGTCGCCGGTGTGCAGCCAGCCGTTGCGCAGCGCGCGCGTGGTCTCCTCCGGGGCTTTCCAGTAGCCCTTCATGACCTGCGGGCCGCGGATGACCAGCTCGCCGAGAGCGTCCGGGCCCAGCTCGATCGATTCGTCCTCGGCGTCGACGATCTTCTCCTCCTGGTCCGACACCGCGATGCCGACCGATTCGATCCGCACCAGCTCCGGGTTGTCGACCGGGTTGAGATGCGTGAGCGGCGATGCCTCGGTGAGACCGTACCCCTGCAGCACCTGGACGCCCGCCAGCTCCTGCATTCGGCGCGCGACCTCGGGCGGCAACGGCGCGGCGCCGCTCATGATGTAGCGCAGCGAGCTGAAATCGCACTTCTTGATCTCGGGGAAATGCGTGAGCGCGAGCAGGACCGGCGGCACGGCGTAAAAGAGCGTAACCCTGTAACGCTCGGTGAGGGCCAGCGCGCTGACGAGGTCGAATTTCTCCATGATCACCTGCAGCGCGCCACTGGCGACCGAGCCACCCATGAGCATGGTGCCGTAAATGTGGTAGAAGGGCAGAAAGATCAGCAGCACGTCGCGATCGGTGACCCGCCCGCCGGCCGTGCACTGGATGTGATTGCAGACGAGGTTGCGGTGCGTGAGCATCACGCCCTTCGGCAGACCGGTGGTGCCACTGGAGTAGGGCAAGGCGACGAGATCTTCGTCGAGGTCGAGATCGACCTCGGGCGGGCGCTCGCCGGGGAAGGAGCGCACCAGCTCGTACCACGAGAGCGTGTCGGGCGGTCGTGCGCCGCCGATGAACAGGATGTGTTTGACGCTCGGGATGCGGTTGCGAATGGCCGCCACCACCGGGTAGCACTCCTCGTGCACGATCAACGCTCGCGCCTCGGAGTCGTTGAGCTGATACTCGACCTCGTGCTCATGGTACGCGGGGTTGATGGGCGTGACCACGGCGCCGACCTTCGAGATCGCCTCGAAGCTGATCAGGTACTCCGGGCGGTTGGTCATGAGCAGTCCCACGCGATCGCCCTTTGCCACGCGCAGATCGCGCAGCGCGTGAGCCAGCGCGTTGCTCAGCCCCTCGATCTCGCGAAAGGTGAGTTTCTGATCGTGAAACACCGTCGCCCACTTATCCGGCGTCCGCTCCACGGTCCGGCGCAACAGCCCGTGGTACGGCACGCGCGGATAATCGAGCGGCGGGCGAAACAGCTCCCAGCGGAATGCGCTCATACCCTTCTCCTGCCTGCGCGGACGAGCATTCCGCTGGCCCCGCTGAGTTGTCAAGGCGCGCGCCGCCGCGCGTTCTTGTCGGCGGACCGTCGGACTTCGCCTGACCCCATAATTCCGCGACCGTCTGAACGCCAGACGCGCCCGGTCCCGGCGGCGTGCCGGTAGCGCAGAAACCGCATGGTACTTCGCCCGCTGCCTTACTGCTTCACCGCCGCGAGCGCGAGGGCGATTGGCCAGCGGCCCTGGGCCAGCCTCG
>JBBITY010000532.1:0-2462 GCA_037440565.1 Desulfurellales bacterium | reverse complement strand
GAGCGTCAAGACTTCGGAAGTCTGGTTAGTTGTCTCATGGTAGAATCGTCAATCATGATGTCGCAATCGCGCGCGCTACCCAAACCGCCGGTCGGCGTAATCGAGTCCCTCGCTACCGGGATGCTCGTCTTCATCCTGCTCGACGCCTGGGCGATGCTCATCGGGCCGATCTGAAGCCGGGGCACCCGAGCCCGCATTTCTCACCAGTTTCCCCCTGCGCCGCCGATACGCTTACACCTCACGGCCGTACTCCCCTCCGGCCTCCTCGACACCGTGTCAACTATGCCTGCGTCGGCCTCGGTCCGTGCGCCCTTGGTCTACGGGCGTCTCCGCGCCTCGCGACGGAACCCGGTGAGAAATGCGATCCAGCTAGTACGACAGCGGCGGCTGAAGCTGGAGCCGTTCGGCAAGCCGCTCGAGTTGGTCCTCCGCCTCCCCGGCGTGCATCCATGGAAGCACGATGACGCGGTGCACGCCGGCGGCCTCGTAGGCCCGAACGTCGTCGCGCGTGAGCGAGGTGCTGCCGAAGCTCACCATGATCTCGAAGGGGGCGCGATCGCGACCCGACGCAGCAAGCAAGTCGCGCAACGCGGCGACCTGTGGGGCGGCGGTGGCGGGTGCGTGTCCAAGGCCACACCAGCCGTTACCCAGACGAACCGCACGCCTGAGCGCCGCGGGCGAGTCGCCGGCGACAACGATCGGCGGATGCGGCTTCTGCAGGGGTTTCGGTTCGAAGCGCACGGGGCCGAACGAAAAAAAACGCCCGTGGAACTCTGGTTCATCGACCGTCCAGATCGTCCGCAGCGCCTCGATGCACTCCGAGGTGCGCGCGCCCCGGGTCGCGAAGTCGATGCCAGCCGCCTCGAACTCCTCGGCCAACCAACCGGTGCCGACGCCGAGGATCACGCGGCCGCCCGAAAGTAGGTCGAGGGTCATCACGCGGCGCGCGGTCTCCAGCGGATGGCGGAGTGCCAGGAGGTAGATGTTGGTGCCGATGCGGACGGTGGAGGTGGCGGCCGCGATCTGGGTGAGGGAGATCAACGGGTCGAGGAACGGCGTGTCGGGCAAAACCGGCGCGACGCCGTCGGCGGAGTACGGATACCGGCTGCGGATCTGGACGGGCAGCACGAGGTGCTCGGGAACCCAGACCGACTCGACGCCCAGCTGCTCGGCACGGCGAGCGATGGCAGCGATCCGATCGTGGGGAAGCCCGAAGAGGAGAACGCCGACCTTCATTCTAAGCAGAGACGTTTACCGCAGAGTCGAGAATCGACTTTGATTTCGTGCGGGGCTGCGCCCCCGCGCTCGCGCGGAGAGAGCCATCCGGTCCTGGTTCTCTCCGCGCACTCCACTCTCCAGGCCGTCCTCGGCCGGAATAGCTTGCAGCGGCGCAGCCCGGCCGCAACGCGCGGCTGTCGTACAGAAGGATCCTCCGCTCTCGCGCGCGCCGCCTCCCTAAGAGCGCCGCCGGCCTCGTCCGGATCCGCTCTTGCACAGGGGGCGTCCGTGACATCAGCGCGACGGTTCGTGCGCCGGCCTTCGAAAGGGTGCAACCTTTCATCCTGATCATTCCGATCGGGGTGCAGGCGCCAGCTTGCGATAGGCCACGGCGTTGCACGGCGTTGAAAGCTTCTCGGTTTTTCGATCGATCACCGCCCGTACTCCCGGTCGCGCAGAACGCGGCGCTGAATCTTCCCCGTGATCGTCTTCGGCAGCTCGCTGACGAAGTCGACTTTGCGCGGATACTTGTACGGCGCCGTCGTTCGTTTGACGAAATCCTGGATGTCCTTCTTGAGTTCCTCGTCGCCCGGAACGTTCTCCCGCAACACGATGAACGCCTTCACGATCTCCCCCCGATCCCGGTCGGGGCTTCCAACCACGGCGCATTCTTGTACGGCCGGATGCTCCATCAACACGTTCTCGACCTCCAGCGGCCCGATGCGATATCCGGCCGAGTTGATAACGTCGTCGCTGCGGCCGCCGTAAAACAAGTAGCCGTCCTCATCCATCGTCACGACGTCGCCGGTGAGGAACCAGTCCGTGCCGTCGATGGTCACTCGGGCGTTCTCCGTCAGCTCCGGAGCCTGCCAGTAGCCGAGCATGACTTGGGGGTTCGGCAACTTGATCGCCAAGGTCCCCGGTTTACCGGGCCCGACCATGCGATTGCTTTCGTCGATCACGGCGACCTCGGTTCCCGGCAACGGGCGTCCCATGGACCCGGGCCTCACCGGCAGGCATGGATAGTTGAGCACGGTCATGAGAGTCTCTGTCTGCCCGTATCCTTCGAGCAAGGGCTTGCCTGTCTGACTCTGCCACTGCCTGAGGACCTCCGGGTTGACGCTTTCGCCGGCGGACACGGTCAGGCGCAAAGCGGACAAGTCCCGCTGTGATGCGTCCTCGAGGACCAAGCGTCGCAGCTCCGTCGCGGCGGCGCAGAAGACGGTGACCCGATATCGTTCGAG
>JBBITY010000531.1:0-2466 GCA_037440565.1 Desulfurellales bacterium | reverse complement strand
GACCCTCACTGCGTTTCCTGGCCATCACGGTCTCTCCTGCTCAAGATCACTCGGTCGTTCACTCAACACTGTGCGTCCGGGTCCGGGGCCGCGTCGGGTCCCGCCGAGCCCTCCGTGGCCGGGACAATTCGTCCGTCCGGCCCCGGGCCCGGGCTCACAGCCGATCGACCAGTCGCAGCGACTCGTAGCGCGTGAACCAGTCGCCCGTCTCGCGGCAGCGCCGCAGGTCCGTCATCGCTACCTCGTTCTCGCGCTGAGCCTGGTCCAGCACTGGGGACGCGACCTGCCAGACGCCGCAGCGGAACGGCTCGCGCTTCTCGACGGCCACGATGTGCACCGGCAGGAAGTGGCCCGAGGCCTCTGCGACGAGCGCGCGGTAGAACGCGACCTGGTGCAGGTAGCCGAAAGCGCGCATGGCCATCTCGAACGAGTCGAGCTCGTCGGCAGTCTTGAGGTCGACGATCCCGCGGCCGTCGACGGGGTTAATCCAGTCGATGCGCGCCTGGCAGCGGTTCCCGGCGCATTCGCAACGCACGACGCCTTCCGCCACACCCTCAGCCAGCAGCTCGCGGGCGAAGATGTGCCCGCGAACCGCGGCCGCGACTTGCTCGACCAGTGCCGCCTGCGCGTCGCTGAGCACCGGCTTGCTCTGCCGCGCGGACCACTCGGCGAATGCCTTCGTCTGCGAGCCGAAGGGCTGGCCGGTTTTGGGGTTGATCGGCCCGCCGACCGCGAACTCGCGCTGGTAGCGCTCGCGCCCCTCCAGAATCAGTGCGTGCGCCGCGCGGCCGATCAGGTACGCGGCCGTATCGCGCTCTGGCACCAGGCCCAGTTCCTTCTTGCGATAAAGCAACGGACAGCGCCGAAACTCGTTCAGCGAGTGAGCCGACAGGAAGTCCCGCCCCTTGGCGTGATAAACGTCCGCGGGTTCGCGAATCAGGAACGACAGGTCGCGCAGGGTTCTCACGAGGGCTCCATTCCTGCGATTGAGAAGAGGGACGCGCCGGCACGTCCGGCTCTCCAATCACATCCCGTGCTCCTTCACTACCTACCGCCGCGCGGACGAAGGTGTCCGCGCGGCGGTGCAGAACGTCGCTTACAGGTAGTGATCGAGGCCGGCCTTGATGAAGGCTGCCCGGATGGCGGCGATGTGCTTGTAGATCACGGAGCGCGCCATGCCCGTCTCGCGGGCGATTTCGGTCGGCGTCTTCGTCCGCAACATCGCGCACACATCCCGCTGCTGGGGCGACAGCGACCCCATCACGCTGGCGATGTCCATCTCCAGGTCACGCTGCTCGTGGTCGCTGCGCTCGCAGATGCCGAGATGAGCGCTCCTTCGGGATGCGTCGACGGTGGTGTCCCGCCGCACCCAGTTCCCGGTCTCGTCGCGGACCCAGTCGTCCAGCGACTCCTTCGTGCAGCCGTTGCCTCGACTGGCGGCCTCATGGCTCTTGAGCAGGTCACCAATCCTGTTGTTGATGACCCGGCAGATGAAGGTTCTCACGCCCGCGCGATCACCGTTGAACCGGGGCAGGCTGCGGAGCACGTCCTCGATCAGGTCCTGCTGCACATCCTCGACCTCGCCGAGGCTCGGAACCTTGTTGACGACCTGCCGAGCTTTGAACTCAGCCCGCTTCATCACGTACTCGATCAGTTCTTGGGGATACATTCGCGATCTCCCTTGGCCGGGGAGGTCGCGCGGGTGTCGACGGGAGGGCCGCGGGGCACGTGCAAACGAAAAGGCGTTGCGAGTTCGCGGTTCACCGCGACACCCGCAACGCCTCCGCTCAGCGGCCGGTTGGTTGCCTGATGTCCTGGGTTTGTGCCCTGTGCCCTATGCTGCTTGCTGTTCCTGCTCGATCTCGATGATGAACGGCAGGCCGTACTTGATCTCGATTGTCACGCACGCGCCGTCACGAAGTTGCGCCAACTGGTCGAAGAGCGCCACGTGTTCCGTCCGGAGCTCAAAATCGACGCTGTCTGCTTCCGGCCGGGGTCCGTTATGTCCGCCGGTCAGCTTGACCGTGCGGCGCGTGCGCCACGGCTGACCGGCGTCGGGTGCGCCCTGCCGGATGCGAAAAGTGATCTGGCCGAAGTTCATGTCCTGCATCAGCCGGAGTAGACGCCGGCACGCTTCCGGGACGCCTCGGAATCGTTCGTTCGCACTTCCTGCACTCATGTCGAAATACCTCCTTGCCGGGCAGCGGGCCGCGGCACCCTCCGGGCAAGTTGCAGATCACGACGTGTGCAACGGGCGCGGACCGTCGCAAGTGACGCCGGCAAAGCGATTTGCGCGCAGAAAAAAAGCGATTGCAGTTGCACCAGGGAACTGCAACTGCAATCGCGTCCACAGAAGGCGGCGGCTTCAGCGCCGGCGCTTGTAGTTCATGACGGTTTCAAGGGAGCCCGTGGTGTCCCACAGGATCTTCAAGACCGTGGCCCGCTTGTCGTTGAGGCAGCGCGACA
>JBBITY010000530.1:0-2469 GCA_037440565.1 Desulfurellales bacterium | reverse complement strand
GGCCGGCAGGCCCGCCGGGTGGTCCTCCTGCGGAGGGGGGTGTCGTGACCGGCGGCGGCGCTCCGCCCCCGGCCGTTGTCCTGCCGGGCGGAGTCGCCGGTCAACCGCCCGTGCCTCAGGCGCCGGCGGTGGAGCCGGGCGCAGAGACCGCGCAAGTGCAGCCGCGTGCGGAGGTGCCAGGGGCTGAAGAATCTCCCGTTGCCACAGCCCGGGCGACTGCTGCGGTGGCAACGCCGGCCGAGGTTGCCGCGACGCCGCCGGTCGCCGAGGCGATCGCAACTGCACTGGAGGGTGGAACGCCGACGGCCAAGTTGGCACCGACGGCACGGCCGACGGTCAAGCCCGCCGCCGCGCCGACGCCCGCCGCCGGATCGCGCAGTTGGTTCGGCTGCCAGGTCGTGACGGGGGGGGGCGACTGCTCGGCTCAGGTGCTGATCGCCGCGCTCGGCTTGCTCTTCGTGCGCTGGCACCGGAGGGCGGCGCGCGAGGGAAAGCGCGACTGAGAAGCAAGGGACGGATCTCCGCTCGGAGCTTGTGAAAAATTCCCGGCAGGACGGGCCGCCACAGCTGGGTGGAAGGGCGGGAGCAGTGCTCCCGCCATTCAGATTGCAGCTCCGTTGCGCCGGCACCGATCTCGAGGGGGAGGGCATTGCTCCACCCCGGTGCATTTCCTCGCACGCGCTCACATCATGTAGCCGCGCGGGCCCTGCGCCACGGAGATCGCTTCGACGAACTGCACGCCCTGGTCGGCGCCGATCTCGATTCGGTGCAAGGTGATTGCCTGCCGGTCCAGCGCGCAGTGGAGCAGCACCGCGAGCTGGGCGCGTCCGTGCTCGATTACGACGGCCGGCTCGAAGCGCTCGACGGGATGATCGACGTGCCAATCTTCGCTGCCCGTCACGGCGCTGAACTCCGCGCCATCCGCGATCACCTGAGAGTGCACCCACCGTGCGCTCGCCCACAACTCCTGCATCGCCACCCAGTACTCGAAATAGCCTGCGGCGGTGTGCTCGAAAGTAAAGTGGCGATACAGGAATTCGACGTCACGGCTCGGTCGCCCCCGCAGTGCAGGCGCGACCGAGTCGGGCGGCGGGTGCCAATCGATCAACTGCCGGATCGCGCTAACGTCGGTTGTGGCGCGGGCGACGAAGGGTCGGACCAGCAGATCGGCACCCCTCCGCCCGAAGAAGCGGTAGCGGACGACGTGTTCCGGCGGCAACCGCACACGGCCCAGCGCCGCCAATGTCGCGGCGGCGTTCGCCTCGAACAGCTCTTCCCAGTACTCGGCCTGATCGCGATCGGTGGACCGGCCAGCCGGTGACTCCTGGGCTTGTCGGCGGGCATGGGCGACGCGACCTTCCAGATCACGAACGACCGTGGCGGGAACGAACTCGACAGGCATGACAGCACTCTAACGCAAAGAGCCTGGGGAGTTGCCCATTCAGCGACCAGAGAGAGGAACGAGAAAACGGAAATTACCGCCGGCGGCTCGGCACGGCGTTGCGCGCGGCAGTCAGGCGTGCGCGTGCTTCGACAAAGGGAATCACATTCGACCCGGGCACGGCGGGCAGGTCCCAATCTTCGACTTCCTTGTACCTTTCGTCGGGCGCTGCACTCCTCGCCGTGACCAGGCGGGCCTGATGGCGGAGGATCACTCGTGCTTCGGCTTCGGTGATCGGGCGGCCAAATAACGCGTAGCGCGTGCCGTTCGCGCCGCGGTGGTTGGCCCACATGGCGAATTCCGCCGGTGTCGGTGCACGGCCGAGGTCCACCGTGCAACGCCGAACGACGAAGCCGATCATCATGCGGGGCAAGCGGCCGCCGGGGGTCTCCATCTGCAACTCCTATCGTGAATGGAACGCTAAAACGCAAGCGCGTTGTGTGCTGGTATCTCTTCCTGCATTCCCGCGTTCTCCGCTAGGCCCGTTCGGCGATCAAGCGATCGAGCTCGACCTTCAACCGCGGCAGGACCTCGCCGTAACTGAATGAGCCGATCTTCACGTGCTTCTTCTTCAACACGACAGTGGACGGACCACACCACAGCCCGAGGTCCGCGTCGTCGGTCTCTCCGGGGCCGTTGACGCGACACCCCATCACCGCAATTGTGATGCGGTGGTCGCGGGCATACGCGGTCAAGGCGCGAACGTCAGCAGCCAGCGAAACGAAGCTCTCATTTTCGACTCGCGAGCAGCTCGGACACGAGATGATGTTCAACCCATGGCCGAAGTCGGGAACGGAGACAAACCGCCGGTTGCGAACATCATCGAGAATCGCGTACCCGACCTCGACCTCCTCGTGCTTGCGTTCGTTGGGCAGGGTAAGGGAGACGCGGATGGTCTCGCCGATGCCGTTGGCGAGCAGCTTTTCGAACGCCAGGCGCGTCTTGATGATGCCGTCGGGCGGCAATCCGGCCTCCGTGACGCCGAGGTGCAGCGGTACATCGGGACGGGCCCGAGCGAAGCGCAGATT
>JBBITY010000529.1:828-2473 GCA_037440565.1 Desulfurellales bacterium | reverse complement strand
CTGCATGACTTCCCGGAGGGCGTGGGCGGCAGCTACCCGCAGACGCCGAACTTGCCGGGCGTGCAGGACCGCACGATCTGGAACCTCAAGGCGACGGGGACCTACGAGGGGCCGTACGGGCTGCGGTTCTCGCCCGTGTTCCGTCATCAGTCGGGTGCGAACTTCGCCAGGACCATCAGCGTGCCGTCGTCGGCCGCGGCCGCGGCGGGTGCGATCTTCAGCGGGACGATCTACGCGGAGGCGGCGGATGCCAACCGCGAGGACAACATCTGGGTGTTCGACGTGAGGACCGAGAAGACGATCGACGTCGCTGGACGCGCCAAGGTCCGTGCGTTCCTCGATCTCTTCAACATCACGAACAGCAGCGCAGCGGAGTCGATCACGCGGACGACGGGGACCAATTACTTTCGGCCGGCGACCATCCTGGCGCCGTTTACGGCGCGGGTGGGATTCCGGTTCGTCTGGTAAGGCATCAGGCGGGTCGGGCAGGCCACGTGCCCGCCCCGCCCCAACAAGCTCGGCTCCTGTGGGGGAGTCGATTCGGCGGGTGGACGCGACGCCGGCGCCACCCGCCGCTTTTTTTTGGGTGCAGGGGTGCTTGGGTGCAGGGGTGCTAGGGTGCAGGGTGCAAGGTGCGAGGTGCCTGCTGCCCGGCGCAACGCGGCACCCGGCACCTTGCACCCCTGCCCCCGGCACCTTGCACTCTTGCACCCCTGCCCCGGCACGTTGCACCCCTGCCCCCGATCCACCCATGTGAACCGTCCGCTTTCAAAGCCTTGGATCGGTGACGTCCTGCGACACGCGACCCCTGAGAATTGGCGTGTTTTCACGTCGAGGCGCCGCAGGGAATGCGGCATGTGACTTGCTCAGCGAAAACGTGAATCGGCTGTTCCCCACAGGAGCCACTCGTTTTTGTGAGCCAAGGCTGACTAGGCCCGGTGGCTCGAAGGGGTCCTTTTGAGGGCCCCTTTTTTTGTTATCTTCCAACTCTGCGATGTCCCTCGGCAGCAAGCTCCTTTGCGGTCCCGCTGCCATCCTTTTCCTCGCGCTGTCCCTGCGCGCGTCGGACCGGTCGTCCGTTCGCTGGGCTGAAGCCGTCGCGCGACCACGCTCCGCTGAAGCTCTGGCGCTGCGACGCTCGGCTGAAGCCGTCGCACTACGCCGGCGGTCGACTTCGGACTCCCCGCTCCCGGCTCCCGACTCCCGACACGATTTCTCCTACGTCGGCTCCCAGGCGTGCGCGCGCTGTCACGAGGCGCAGCAGCGGCAGTGGATGAACTCCATCCACGTGAAGATGACCAGGGCCATCAACGAGGCTGTGGTCGTCGGCGATTTTTCCGCCCGCGCGGCGTTTTCCGCTCACGGTCGCTCGTACAGCTTCGGCCGCCGGAACGGCAAGCCGTTCGTCCGGGTCGCGTTCGGCGATCGGGCGCCCGAGACGTTTGAGGTCGACTACACGCTCGGTGCCAAGCGCTTCCAGGGCTACCTCTCGACGCTCGACGACGGCCGCATCTACGTGCTGCCGGTGTTCTGGCACGTCGAGAGCCGGCGCTGGGTGGACTGGAAGGAGATCACGCCGATTCCCGAGGGCGCCCACAACCTGCGGCAGATCTGGAATGCCAACTGCTTCAACTGCCACGCGACG
>JBBITY010000529.1:0-818 GCA_037440565.1 Desulfurellales bacterium | reverse complement strand
TCCACCAGTGCGCGCATCCAATCGTCGCCAACCCATCCCGGCGCTACCAGACGCGGTGGACCGAGATGGGGATTGGCTGCGAGGCATGCCACGGGCCCGGGCGCGAACACATCCAGCTCGCCGAGCGCTGGGAGCGCGATCCCGCCTCGAAGCCCGCCTACGACACAAGCGACGGCAACCGCGGGCTCAGCGACACGCTGAAGACATTCTCGACGCGCAGCGCGGCGCCGCGCCAAGTGTACGATGCCTGCGGGTACTGCCACGGCAACAAGACGAACCTGTTCGTCGGGTTCCGCCCCGGCGATCGGTACGAGGACTACGCCGTTCCCTTCCTGCTGAGCGAGACGGCTGCCCCCGGCGATTTGCAGGGCGAGTTCTGGCCCGACGGCCGGCCGAGCCGCTTCAACCGGACCCAGGCGCTGGCGCTCAGCGGCTGCTTCAAGGCCGGGGCCATCTCGTGCACGAG
This sequence comes from Desulfurellales bacterium, assembly GCA_037440565.1. Taxonomy (GTDB): domain Bacteria; phylum Desulfobacterota; class Binatia; order HRBIN30; family CADEER01; genus JBBITY01. The sequence continues at coordinate 352 of JBBITY010000529.1, read as the reverse complement.
CTGCCACGTGGCGCACGGCCAGGCGACCAACGACTTCTCGCTGAAGGTGGACATCCACGACGGCAAAAAGGGCGACGAGCTGTGCACGCAGTGCCACGAGGCGCCGAAGGGCTTCGAGAGCCTGCCCGAGCTGCAGGCGTCGTTTACGGGACGCGGCCTCATCCAGCACACGTTCCACCTGGTGGACTCCGAGGGCAGCCGCTGCATCAATTGCCACATGAGCGATGTCAACTGGCGGCTGCTCACGCGCCGGCGCGACCACACGTTCGAGGCCCCCGTGCCCGAGTTGACGGCGCGCTTCGGCATCCCGAATGCGTGCACCGCGTGCCACGACGACAGGAGCCCGGAGTGG
>JBBITY010000528.1:0-2480 GCA_037440565.1 Desulfurellales bacterium | reverse complement strand
CGAGAGCACTGCTCCCGCCGCCGGTCCCCCGGGTACGCGCGGGAATTTTCTCACACGCTGTGAGGGGCGCGACAGTCGTCGCGCCATGCGAGGCAATCGAGCGTGTGTCGCTCAGTGGTGAGTTCTGCCTCGGGAAATGATAGAGGCGAAGCGCTGCGACTCGGAACCGCCAGGTCGATGGCGGCCGGCGTTGCGAATGGATAATGGCCGGGTGGCGGCTCGATCCGGGCGAGAAGGAGGAATGCCGTGCGCGCAAGAGTTTATGTGACACCCAAGACCGGCATCCTCGATCCGGCCGGCAAGGCGATCGAGCGCTCACTGCATTCCCTGGGCTTCAACGAGGTGCAGGGAGTTCGGCTCGGGCGCTATCTCGAACTGGATCTCGACGGGGACCCGGCCCAAGCGGCCGGACGCCTGGAGCAGATGTGTCGCCAATTGCTCGCCAATGGCGTAATCGAGGATTACCGGTTCGAAATCGGCGAGTGAACTGCAGGAGCGGGAGATGCGTTGGGGGGTGGTGACGTTTCCGGGATCCCTGGACGACCGCGATACCGCGTACGCCCTCGAGCAGGTGCTCGGTGAGACCGCCTGTCCGCTGTGGCACAAGGATCGCTCACTGCAGGGCGTGGACTGCGTCGTCCTGCCGGGCGGCTTCTCGTACGGCGACTACCTGCGGCCGGGCGCGATCGCGCGCTTTGCCCCCATCATGGAGAGCATCGTGCGATTTGCCGGGGACGGCGGCCTGGTCATGGGCATCTGCAACGGCTTCCAGATTCTCTGCGAGGCGGGCCTGCTCCCGGGCGCGCTGATTTCCAACCGGACCTTGCACTTCATTTGCACCACCACCGCCGTGCGCGTCGAGGAGACCGAGACGCCCTTCACCCGCCTGTGCGCCCGGGGCGAGGTGCTGATCCTCCCGATCAAACACGGCGCCGGCTGCTTCGTCGCCGATGGGCGGACGCTGCGCGAGCTGGAAGACAACCGGCAAGTCGTCCTGCGCTATGTCGACGCGGCCGGCCGGGCGACGGACGAGGCCAATCCCAATGGCTCGCTCAACAACATCGCCGGCGTCGTCAATGCGGCGCGCAACGTCTTCGGCCTCATGCCACACCCCGAGCACGCGTGCGAAAAGCTCCTCGGCAGCGAGGACGGCGCGCGTCTGTTCCGGTCGATCAAGAGCACGCTCAGCGAAGGCCGGCCGGCGCAGAGCGCCTCCGTGCCTCCCGGATTGTAATCGTTGTTGAGAGCATGCCCGTTCCCCTCGCCACGGACGCTTTGGCCGCCGAGCACGGCCTTTCGGTCGAGGAGTACGCGCGCCTGCGCGAATCCATCGGCCGCACCCCGAACGTCGTGGAGCTGGGGGTCTTCTCCGTCATGTGGTCGGAGCACTGCAGCTACAAGAGTTCGCGCCTCGTGCTGCGCGAGTTGCCAACCCAGGGTCCCAATGTGCTGCAAGGCCCGGGCGAGAACGCCGGGGCGATCGCCATCGGCGACGGACTCGCCGTGGTGTTCAAGATGGAGAGCCACAACCATCCATCCTATATCGAGCCGTACCAAGGGGCGGCCACCGGCGTCGGCGGCATCCTGCGCGACGTCTTCACCATGGGCGCACGGCCGATTGCCAACCTCAACTCACTGCGCTTCGGCAGCTTCGATCACCCGCGCACCCGCTACCTGGTGGCGGGGGTCGTGGCCGGCATCGGCGGCTACGGCAACTGCGTCGGCGTACCCACCGTCGGCGGCGAGGTGTACTTCGATGCCGGGTACAATCACAACATTCTCGTCAACGCGTTCACCATCGGCCTCGTGCGCGCGGATCGCATCTTCCGCGCCCGCGCTGCCGGACCCGGCAACCCAGTGCTGTACGTGGGGTCCAAAACCGGTCGCGATGGGATTCACGGGGCGAGCCTGCTCGCATCGGCCGAGTTCGACCGGGAAACGGAGCAGAAGCGGCCGACGGTACAGGTCGGCGATCCGTTCACTGAAAAGCTGCTCATCGAAGCGTGCCTCGAGCTGATGGAACAGGACGCCATCGTCGCCATTCAAGACATGGGCGCGGCCGGCCTCACCAGCTCGTCGGTCGAGATGGCGGCGCGCGGCGGCATGGGAATCGCCATCGATCTCGACCGCGTGCCGCTGCGCGAGCCGGGGCTGTCGCCCTACGAGATCCTCCTCTCGGAATCGCAGGAGCGCATGCTGATCGTGGCGAAGGCGGGCCGGGAAGCCGACGTCATGGCCGTGTTCGCGAAATGGGATCTTGACGCCATCGTGATCGGCGAGGTCACCGACGATGGCCTGTTTCGCGCCCGCTTCGGCGGAGAGGAGGTGGTCTGCCTGCCCGTGGCGCCGCTCGCGCACGGCGCCCCCGCCTATGAACGCCCCTACGCCCCTGCGGCCGATCTCGAGGAGGCGCAGCGCGTAGACATTTGCGGCGCCGGAGCGCGCCTTGGCCGACGGCGCCTTCGTCGTGGAGGATGCGG
>JBBITY010000527.1:0-2489 GCA_037440565.1 Desulfurellales bacterium | reverse complement strand
CTATCGCGAAGACGGATGGCATCCCGAGTCGCGCCGGCATCCTGCTGGTGGACGACGATGCCGCGACGCTGCTGTCGCTCGAGGCGATCCTCAGCTCGCCCGGTCATGAGATCGTCACGGCCCGATCCGGCGAGGAGGCACTGCGTGTCCTGCATCGCTGCGGCGAGTTTGCCGTAATCGTCCTCGACGTGAGAATGCCGGGAATGGATGGTTTCGAGACGGCTCACTTCATTCACCGGCGCGAAGCCCTGAAGCATATCCCGATCATCTTTCTTACCGCCTCTGCCGGGAACGAGCGATACGGGATCGATGCCTATACCGCCGGTGCGGTGGACTTCCTGACCAAGCCGGTCGACCCGGTGGTACTGAAGTCCAAGATCGCCGTGTTCGTCGAGCTGTACCGCAAGACGCGCGCGCTGAAGAGCTGGAGCGACATGCTCGAGCAGCGGGTGGCGGAGCGCACGGCCGCCCTGCGTGCCGCGGAAGAAAACTACCGCCTGATCGCCGAGAATGCCGGCGATCTCATCGCCATGCTGGATACGCGGGGACGGCGGCTCTACGCCAGTCCTTCCTATCGCAATTACTTCACCGAGGAACAGTTGGGGCAGCACGGCGATACGTTCGACCTCGTGCATCCCGATGACCGCGCCTACCTGCGCCGGATCTTCCGCGAAACCGTGGCGACGGGGCAGGGCCGCCGTGCCGAGTTCCGCCTGATGTCGAAGGATGGCCGCGTGCGTTTCTTCGAGTCCGAGGGCGATCCGGTACGCGACGCGAGCGGGCAGGTCTCCCACGTCGTCATCGTCTCACGCGATGTCACCGAGCGCGTCGAAGCCGAGCAACGCATCCGCCACCTCGCCCACCACGACACGTTGACGGGCCTGCCCAATCGTGCGCTGTTTACCGAGCGCATGGGCCAGGCGCTGGCGCATGCCCGGCGTTACAACCGGCGCCTGGCGGTAATGTTCATCGATCTGGATCGCTTCAAGAGGGTCAACGACTCTCTCGGCCACGAGGTCGGCGATTGTCTGCTCAAGGAAATCGGCGGGCGCATCCGTGCCAGCCTGCGCGAAGAGGACACCGTGGCGCGCTTGGGCGGTGACGAGTTCAGTGTGCTCGTGGTGGATCCCGATGGTGAAGCCGCGCTCAGCCATGTCGCGCAGAAGATCCTGGATGCGCTCACCGCGCCCGTCACGGTGTCCGGTCATGAACTGCACCTCGGTGCCAGCATCGGCATCAGTGTTTTTCCCGAGGACGGGGACACGGCCGAGGCGCTGCTCAAGCATGCGGACATGGCCATGTATCAGGTCAAGGATTCGGGGCGCAGCAATATCCACTTCTTCATTCCGGAGATGAATGCGCGCGCGGCACGCCGGTTGATGCTGGAGAGCGGACTGAGACAGTGCCGGGATCGCGGCGAGCTGGTACTTCACTACCAGCCCGAAATGGATCTCGCCACCGGCGCCGTCATTGCGGTCGAGGCGCTGCTGCGGTGGCGACATCCGCAGGAAGGCATCTTGCTGCCCGAGCAGTTCCTCGACGTTGCAGAGGACACCGGCCTGATCGTGTCCGTCGGCGAATGGGTCCTGACCGAGGCCTGCCGGCAGCACCGGGCCTGGCATGAAGCCGGCCTTGCGCTGCCCGGGGTGCCGATCTCGATCAATGTCTCGGCGTTGCAGTTCCGCCAGAAGCAACTGCGCCATGCGGTCGAGCGGGCGCTTGCCGAGAGCGCTCTGGCGCCGACCGCGCTCGAACTGGAAATTTCCGAAACGATACTGATGGAGGAGACGGGGGCGAGCGCGGCGACGCTGCGCGAGCTGGCCGACATGGGCGTCAAGGTCGCGCTGGACGACTTTGGCACCGGCTACTCGAGCCTGGCCTGCCTCAAGCGTTTCCCTGCGCACAAGCTCAAGATCGACCGCTCCTTCGTGCATCAGGTGCACGCCGATGACGCGGATGCTGCCATCGTGCGGGCCGTCGTCGGCCTTGCCCACAGTCTGGGTCTGGCCACCGTTGCCGAAGGGGTGGAAGTCGCGGGGCAGGCGGAACTGCTCCACTCGCTCGGCTGCGACGCCGGACAGGGGCACCACTTCTGCGCGCCGCTGCCCGCCGATGACGCGGGGCGCTGGCTCGCGACGCGGCTCGGAGGGTGGTGAAGGGCGACGAGGTACGACGCACTGCCGGGGAATCTTGAATGGATCGTAAGCTCGCGGCCGCGCTCCAGGACAGCCGGACAGTACTGTCGCAGGTTGTCGAATCGGCTCCCAACGGCGTGGTCATGGTCGACGGGAACGGATCGATCGTGCTCGCCAACGCGGAGCTGGAGCGCATGTTCGGCTATTCCCGTGCGGCCCTGCTGAACCAGACGATCGAATGCCTCCTGCCGGAGCGCTTTCGGGCGAATCACCTCGTCATGCGCGCCGGCTACTGGCAGGATCCGCACCCGCGCGCCATGGGGGCCGGCCGGGAACTGTTCGGTCTGCGCGCCG
>JBBITY010000526.1:0-2497 GCA_037440565.1 Desulfurellales bacterium | reverse complement strand
TCAGCGACGCGGAACAGATCCTGTGGCGCATGCGCGCCAGCCGCCGCGAGGCGGCCTATGTCGCCCTGGATCCGGCGCGCTGCGGTGCGGACTGCGACGCCGCGCGTGCGGCGACGTGGGTCGACTTCCGGGACGATATCGCGGGGAGCTTCTTGAAGGCCGTGGTGTTCGGCGTGTTGGTCGGTCTCATCGCCACATACCGCGGTTACACGAGCGCCCCGACCTCGGCCGGCGTCAGCGCGGCGACGACATCGACAGTCGTCGTGGCTTCGGTCAGCATCTTGATCTTCGACTACTTCATCACGGCGCTCTGGGGAGTGTGACTCACATGACGCGATCACCGACCCGCGATCTCCTTGTCGGGCTCTTCGTCCTGGCCGGCCTCGCGGCCGTCGCCTATCTGTCGCTGCGGGTGGGCGGCCTTTCCTACGGCGAACCGGGCGGGATGACCATCTACGTGGCCTTCGACGAGATCGGCGGGCTCAAGCCGCGCGCCCCGGTGGTCATCTCGGGCGTCAAGGTCGGCCAGGTCGCTTCGATCACGCTCGACAAGGACTACCGGGCACGTGTCGCCCTCGATCTCGACAAGACCCTCAAGCTCCCGGTCGACACCTCCGCATCCATCGTGACGTCGGGTGTCCTCGGCGATCGCTACGTGTCCCTGCAGCTCGGTGGCGAGGCGGAAATACTCAAGCCGGGCGACGAAATCAGCTTCGCCGAATCCGCGGTCATCCTTGAGCGATTGGTCGGAAAGCTCATCCACAACACTGACGTGCGCGACAGTGAGTGAGGGTGGCTTCGACGGTGCAAGGGTGACAAGAGAGCTGCGGAATGACACTCCTTCGGTCGAGCGCCGTCGTGGTGTGGGTTGTGTGCTGGCTGCTGCCGGCGTGTTTCGCGCAGGAGAACCATCACGATCACGACCCCCTCGAACCGGTGAATCGGAAGATTTTCTGGTTCAACGACCAGGTGGACGTGTACGTGCTCGAGCCCATCGCGAAAGGATGGGACGCGATCACGCCGGAGCCCGTGCAGCGCTTGCTGGCGAATTTCTTCGCCAACCTCGACCTGCCGCTGGCGTTCGTCAACGATCTCTTGCAGGGCAAGGTGCGCGCGGGCGCATCGGACGTGGGCCGTTTCGCAGTCAACAGCACCGTGGGTGTATTGGGCTTCTTCGATCCCGCATCGTCCTGGGGGTTGGAACAGCACATCGAGGACTTCGGCCAAACGTTCGGCCGCTGGGGCATTCCGCCGGGACCGTATCTCGTGCTCCCCTTCCTCGGACCGTCAAACCCACGCGACGCCCTCGGGCGCATCGGCGATTCGGCTGCGCGCGTCTACCCGTTCTTTGCCCCGCAGTCCGCGTCGATCTCGACCACGGCGGCGGAGCTCATCAACGCGCGGGCCCGCGCGCTCGACGAGGTGCGCGAGGCCAAGGCCTCCGCCCTTGACTACTACACCTTCGTCCGCAACGCGTATATTCAGCATCGCGAGGCGCTGGTGAACGACGGCCCGGAGATCAGTCGCGAGACCGACGAGGACCTCTATGAAATCAGGGATGAGAACGCCGAGTGACGCCGTGACGGCAGCGGCAGTGCGCCTGTCGGGCACGGGGTTGCTGGCGCTGTGCCTGGGGCTGTTCTCGCCCGGAGCGCCGGCGCGCGCCGAGACTCCGCGGGCCGTGGTGGAGCAGACGACGAACGCGGTCCTCGCGGTTCTGCGCGACGGAAGCCTCAGCTCGGACGAAAAGCGCCACCGGATCGAGGAGATCGTTTACGCTCGCGTCGACTTCGAAACCCTTTCGCGCCTGGTCTTGGCCCGCAACTGGAGTCGGCTCTCCGCCGCGCAGCAAGTCGAGTTCACCGAGCAATTCAAACAGCACCTGTCGCTGACGTACGGCCGCAACATCGACAAGTACCGCAACGAAGACGTGACCATCGTGGGCGAGCGCGAGGAGGTGCGCGGAGACTGGACGGTGCAGACGAAGGTGCTGCGCGGCGGGCCGGAGGATTTCGCGGTCGACTACCGGCTCCGGCAGCGCGACGGCCGGTGGCGCATCATCGACGTGATCATCGAAAACGTCAGCTTGGTCTCGAATTTCCGCTCCCAGTTTCAGGAGATCATCGCCACTGGCGGCCCAGAGCGGCTGCTGCGCTTGCTGCGCGAGAAGAACGAAAAGGGCGAGCCCCTGAAATCATAGCGGCGAGCACCGAGGGCTGCGTCCCGGCCTCCGACCCCTCCACTTCTTCTTGCCGTGCGAGGAGGCACCGGCCCGACCAGGTCTCTTGACTGTCCCCTCTCCATTCGGACCTGGCGCCCGCCGGCACCCCCCACCCCTCGCACGGATCTCGCACTCGTTATGCAACGAAAGGATTCTATTCCCAGGCACGATCGCGATGTCAAGATGATTTATTGCCTGAGCGCCGCGGCCGAACGCGCGTGATCGAGTAGGATTCTCGCTGCTTCGAACACCAACACCCCTGCCAGCGCGATGAGC
>JBBITY010000525.1:0-2501 GCA_037440565.1 Desulfurellales bacterium | reverse complement strand
GGCCCTGGCAGCCGGCGCGCGGATCGTCAACGACGTGACCGGTCTGCGCGGCGACCGCGCGATGGCAGACGTGGCTGCCCAGGCGGAAGGAGTGATCGTTGTGGCCTCGGCGCTCGATGAGCCCGGCGCGGGGTCGGTGGCGCTCGTCCGCAGCCGCCTGGGCGAGGGCATGGCGCGGGCCGAGCGGGCCGGCATCGCGGCACGGCGCATCGTGCTCGATCCGGGAATCGGCTTTTTCCCGCACGCGTTGCCGTCCCCGGCGGTGTTCAATTGCGTTCTGCTGAGGGAACTGGCCGCGCTGTCAGACCTCGGCCGGCCGTTGCTGGTCGGCGTGTCGCGCAAGTCCTTCATCGGTACCCTGACCGGGCGTACGGATCCGGGCGATCGTCTGGCGGGTTCTTTGGGGGCCACGGCAATTGCCGTGTACAACGGCGCCGCGATGATACGGACACACGACGTGGCGGCGACCCGCGATGTGGTGCGCGTCGCCCAGGCGATTCGAGACGCGCGGGCGTGATCGCATGGCGTGGGCGTTGGTGGGGTACGGGGTTGCCGCGGCTGGTGTCGCGCTCGCCGTGTGGGCCTGGTCGGTGCTGGGTTCGCGCCGGTTGGTAAGTTCTGCGCATGAACCGCCGAACCCCGTGTCGCCCCGGCTGGTTTTCGGAGGGCCGTATCGGCTGGTGCGGCATCCGTTTCTCCTTGCGGCCCTGCTCGGCCTCGGCGGAGCAGCCATCGCGACCCGCTGGCCTTGGCTCTGGGTCGGTTGGGCCACGGCGGTCGTCGTGTTGCCGTGGCTGACGGTGCGTGAGGAGCGGCGGCTCGTCGCTCGTTTCGGAGAGGCATACCGCCGCTATCAGCGGGCCGTGCCGATGCTCGTGCCGCGCCCGCGGCGCGGGGCGGTGTCGAAGTGCTGGTAATGCACTTCTGGGGAGCTGTGCTAAGGGGCCTGTGAATGGATCGCCGATTGGAAGTCGCCATTGCGGCGGCGCGGGCGGGCGGGGAAGTCGCGCTGCGCTACTTTCGCACGGCGCTGACCGTCGAGCGGAAGAGCGACCGGTCACCGGTTACGGCCGCTGACCGCGCGTGTGAAGCACGGATTGTCGAGGTGTTGCGGAGCGCCTTCCCCCAGTACGCGATTCTCGGCGAGGAGTTCGGCGAGCAGGAAGGCGTCCAGGCCAAATGGATCATCGACCCGATCGACGGCACCAAGAGTTTCATTCGGGGCAACCCGCTCTTCGCGACCTTGATCGGCCTCGAAGAGGCGGGGGAAATCACCGTCGGCGTGATCTACGCTCCCGCGCTCGACGACCTCTTGTACGCGCAAAAGGGGCAGGGGGCTTTCGACAGGAACGGGCGACTGCGGGTCTCCCAGATCGATCGGATTGCCGACTCGCTGCTGGTGTTTGGGGGACCGAAGGCCCTGCGCGCGGCCGGACACTGGCCCGCGTACGAGCGCCTCGTCGATGCCTCGGCGGGCCAGCGCGGCTACGGAGATTACTTCGGCTACCGCCATCACCAGCGCCCAAGGCCGGATGACGGCGGTCGCCCAGGCGGAGGCGATGATCGAGGTCGACCTCAAACCGTGGGACTTGGCGGCTCTCAAGGTGATCGTCGAGGAGGCGGGCGGCCGCTTCACAGACTTCGGGGGCCGCTCGACGATTTACGGTGGGAGCGCGCTTGCCTCCAATGGGCGGATTCACGACGAGCTGCGTGCCCTGATCAGTGGGTAGGGGCCCGCAGGGTGTGTCGCGGAGCGGCACACGAGCGAATGCCGCTTCGGCAAACGACATCTCTTGCTTGGAGTGCTGGGCGGCCTATGCTTTCATGGTGCCGGTGAAGGGAGCGGCGGTTGTGATGAGTAAGATCCGTACGCGACACGAGCGGCGATATACCTTGGTCGTGGCGGCCCTGCTGGTTGCCGTGTGCGGCGTAAGCGGGGAGAGCTGGGCGGAACGGTGGACCGAGGAGGACTTCTATCGGAAGCTCCAGTTGGCTGTGCCCTACCTGATTGTCGACGGGACTGACCTCACTAGAGCCAAGTCGATCATTGGCAGCACGCGGTTTTACCACGTGCGGAAAGGCGATACCTTTCTGGACCTCGCTCGTTTCTACGGACTCGGCTACAACGAAATCGAGCAGGCCAACCCTGGCGTCGATCCATGGATTCCGCCGGAAAATCAAGTCGTTGTCTTGCCGACCGAATGGGTGTTGCCCCAGGTTGAGCACAAGGGCATCGCGGTCAACATTCCCGAGATGCGGCTGTATTACTTCCATCCCCGGCAGGGGGGCGGTCCGCAGTTGGTTTCCACCTATCCGGTGGGCCTCGGGCGCGACGACTGGCGCACCCCGTCCGGGAAGTTCGTGGTGCGTGGGAAAACGAGGGACCCGGCGTGGGTGATTCCGGAGTCGATCCGCAAGGAGCGGATCAGGGAAAAGGGGTACAGCGAGAAAGTGATCCCGGGCGGAGACCCTCAGAATCCGCTCGGCCGATACCGCTTCGA
>JBBITY010000524.1:0-2506 GCA_037440565.1 Desulfurellales bacterium | reverse complement strand
CACGGACGAAGGGAAGGGAGAGGCATGAAGAAGTTCGTAAACGACCCGAAGGAGTTCGTGCCCGAGATGCTGAAGGGCATCGCGCTCGCGAACCCCGACACGATCAAGTACGTGCCCGAGTACAACCTGATCATGCGCACCGACGCGCCCAGCTTCGACGGGCCTCTCGCGGTGCTGCAGGACAACCTGCTCCGGTTGCTCCGCACCCCGATGCAGACGCCCCTTTGATGTGTCGCTGGAGACGGCTCGGATGGCAGGCGTGTCCTGCGCTGCCGGTTCGATCTCGCTCCAAAGAATGAACGTCGGGGATGATCCTCGCTTGCGTGACCGAATGCACAGGGGAAATCAGGGCCCCGATTCGAGAACGCCCGGCCGTTCGGCCGCGATGATCAAGCACTCGCCGAGGACGGCGGGCAGGAATGGGCGCGACAACGGAGAGATCAGTTGCAGGGCAGCCGGCGCGCCGAACAGGACCCGCTGCCACGAGCGCGGCAGCAGGCCGATGTACGGCGGGTCCCACATGCCGTCGCCGCGCACCCACGACACCTCCAGCCCGGCACGCCGGGCCAGCATGACCCATTCGCCGCGGCTCAACACGCTGCAGTGCGTCTCGTCGCGATAGGCGAACCATGCGCCCTTCTTCAACCGGTGGCCGATTCCACCCGGATTGGGCACGACGAACAGCAGCAGCCCGCCGGGCTTGAGCCGCGTCGCCAGCTCGCGCATCACCGGCAGCGGCCGCGCGATGTGTTCCAGGGTGTGCAGCGACACGATCACGTCGAGGCTGTCCGTTGGGAGCGTGCGCCAATCCTCGAGCACGACGGCGTCAGGAGCGGTCAGTCGGCACCGGCTGCGCGCCTGCACCGAGGCGTCGTAGCCGTAGGATTCGAAGTCCTCGCTCAAGCGACGCAGCAGATGGCCCGTGCCGCAGCCGAAATCCAGCAGCCGCCCGCCGCCCGGCCGCAGGCGGCGCACCAGCCGGGCGTAGAACCACAACGCGATGCGATCTTCGTCGAGTCCGTGCTGCTGGTAGTAACGTTCCGAGTAAGGGGAGGAGCGTTTCATGCCGCGTGCGGCGCAACCCGCGCAAAGAGTTCCTCGTACTGCCGCAGGGAGCTGTCAAGGTCGAACGCGGCCGCGATCTGTGCGCGCGGGCGCACGTAGGTCGCGCGGTTGCGGATCACCTCCACCAGCGCCTCGGCCAGGGCGGCTGGGTCGCGCGGCGGGACGATCCGCCCCATGCCTGTGCGCCGCACGGCTTCACGCACTCCGGGGAGATCGGTGGCCACCACCGGGGTGCCGGACAGCATCGCCTCCGCCTGCACCAGGCCGAACGCCTCGGTGGAGTTCAAGCTGGTGACCGCCACGACCTCGCAGAGGGCAAAAAAGCTCGGCATCTGCTCTGCCCGCAGCAAGGGCAGAAAGGTGAGGCGATCCTTGTGGCGCTCCAGCAGCGGGCGAAGGCACCGCCAATATTCCTCTTCGCCGAGCGTGTCCTTGTAGGCACCGGTGAAGACCACCCGAGCATCGGGAAAGGCTTCGAACACCGCCGGCAAGGCCCGCAGCAGGTACTCGACGCCTTTTTCCGAGGCGAACCGGGCCGCAAAGCCAATGCGTGCCCGCCCGTTCAACTGCCAGGTCTCCGCCAGGCGGGCCGTCTCGCGTGGGTCCGGCGCCGGAAGGTCGATGAGCGGCGCAATGGGGCGGATCTTGGCGGCGTGGCGCGACAGGAAGGCGGAATGCGCGGCGTAGTCGGCGCTGGTCACGACGATGGCATGCGCCGCCGCCGCCGCCAGCGCGTTGAGCGGCTTGAGGCTCGCCTCGACGAGGCGATTGAACCAGCCGCGCGGCAACTGCAGGTCGCACTGGTACGTGACCACGACGCCGCGCGCCGTAAGCCGGCCCAGACCGCCGAGCAGGGCCGCTTCGTATTGCGGCATGTGGATGTTGACGACGTCGCACCGCCGGACGAAGGCCGCGGCATAGGCCGGAAAGCGCGGCATGATGACGCCCTTGCTGACCTTCAACCAGACCGGAACGCGGACGATCTCCACGCCGTCGACGACCTCGCGCGCCGGGAGGGTGGGGGCGAAACGCGAGGTGAGCACCGTCACCGCGTGGCCGCGCCGCGCCAGGCCGCGCGCCAGCCGCTCGGCGTAAATGGTGAGCCCGCTGACGTGCGGCCGATAGTACGTGAGGGCGATCAAGATGCGCATCGATGAGCCGCCAGCCATCGGCGTTCAGCGTTCAGCCCGCATAGCCCCTTTCGGGTGAGTGCGTCTCATCACCTATGGATGGCCGCCGGCGTTGGCGTGAGTCGTGTTGAAAACCGAGGCCTGATCGCTGACAGCCGAGAGCCGATTGCTGAAAGCTGACCGCTGCTCGCTGAAAGCCAAAACTAATCGACGATCGCCTGCATCACCGCATTTTCGAAGTCGCGCTTCAACGGGGTAACGGACTCTTGAACCATCAGGAGACCGACGAGCCGTTCCTTGCGGTCGACCCA
>JBBITY010000523.1:0-2512 GCA_037440565.1 Desulfurellales bacterium | reverse complement strand
GGCTATGATCCCACGACCGGGCAACTGGCGAGCATCACGGCGCCGGATGCGACCGTGAGTTTCGCGTACGACGGGTTCCTCCCGACCGGCGAAGCGTGGCAGGGGCCGGACATCGCGACCGCGACCGTCACCCGCACCTACGACAACAACTTCTGGCTCAGCGCCCTGCAGGTGAATAGCGAGCCGCCCATTTCGTTCTTCTACGATGACGACGGCCTCCTTACCCAGGCGGGGATGCTCACGGTCGCGCGCGATCCGGCTACCGGCTTGCTGACCGGGACGACGCTGACCGCCGGTGGGAACACGGTCACCGACACCCGCACGTACGCGCTGTTCGGCGAGCCGCAGCACTACCAGGCCGGCCTCACCACCGCGAACGATCTCTACGAGGTGGACTACGAGCGCGACGCGCTCACCGATCAACTCGGCTCACCGCGCCTTGTGGTGAACGTCGCCGACGGCACAATCGTGCAGCGCATGCTGAACGCCCTCGATCTCATCCGCGAGGTTCTTGAGCCCGATGACCGTTGCGGCTCCCGTGGCAGTTAGAAGGGGTGCGCAAAGGCCAGCCCCAATGGGACCTTCTCCTTCGAGATCGAGCAAGTTCGCGGGATCGCTGAGGACATAGCCGTAGAGGTTTGGTCCATCGCCATCAAACCGAATCGGGTCCTTTGCGGCCCACCGCCCCGTCTCCGGGTCGTAGTCCCTTGCGCCGAAACGGGACGAGCTTGGTATCGGGGTCGTACAGCCCGCCCGCGAAGCCGAAGGGCTGGAAGCCCGGCGCGGTGTCGTTGAGCACGTGCCGAATTCGTCGTAGTCGATTAAATAATGGGACTTCTCCCCTTTTCGGAGCCCCCGGCTTGTCGAGATCGAGAGAGCCGTATCGAACGGCGTACAGCTTCGTCACTTGATCAAGCGGGCAATTGCCGCAGGAAGCCCTCCACCAGCGCGTTGAAGCCGTCCGGATCCTCGCGAAAAATGCCGTGGCCACGCTCGGGCACGATGTGGAGCTGCGCGCGGGCGATGCGGCGGCTCAAGATGACCGAGCCGCCGGCGCCGAGGAAGTCCTTCTCGCCGACGATGATGAGCGTGGGGCAGCGAATCTCTGCGAGGCGCGGCGTGAGCGGTTTATGAAAGAGGTTGCCCATGCAGCGCGCGACCTTGGCGAACGCGATGGGATCGGCCGGCCCGAGCTCGCCGCGCTCAATGCCGATGCCGAGCCGCTTGCGGACCGGCTCCATGCCGCGCTGCTCGGCGATTGCGGCCAGGTCCTCGTAAAACTGCCGCGCCCGCTGGTTGCACTCGCTGGCCGTCCCCACCAGCACGAGACCGGCGGTGCGCTCCGGCTGGTCGAGCGCGAACTGCAAGGCCACCACGCCGCCGGCGGAATGTCCGAGGACGACCGCGCGCTCGATCCCCGCATCATCGAGCACCTCTCGCAGATCGGCGGCGAGGTCTTCGAGCCGGTAGCTCCCGCCCGGGCTTCCAGACTGCCCGTGGCCGCGCAAGTCCCAGGTCACGACGCGGTAGTTCACCGACAGCGCCCGCACTTGCGCCCGCCACGTCGCGCTGCTCGACGCCAAGCCATGCGTCAGGACAATGGTCGGCTCGCCGCGGCCGATGATGTCGTAGTGCAAGTGCATCCGGATCAGCCAGCCGCGGAGGCTGCTTTTCACTCCTCGGTCACCCGCAATCCGATTTCCGTGAAGTCGCGCCGTTCCTCATTCCACGCGAACGCCTTCACCTCCTTCACGATGCCGTCGTAGACGGAAATCACGATCTGCGCCGCGTCGGGATAGCTGGGCTCGTCCCACACCGTCGCCTGTGTGCGGTCCTCGGCTGAGAAGTACGCGTCGTGCTGCGGATGTGAGTGATAGATCGCCTTGATGGCGAGCCGGCCACGCTCGTGGTCGATGAGCACCGGAGCTGCGTCCGGTCCCATCGTGTAGGCGGTCTCCGCCGTGCGGGGAAAGCGCTCCGGATCCTCGGCGTGCTTCTGGTTCTGGATATTCGTCACCCGCACGACTTCGGTCTGGCCGGCGCGGTCGACCACGAAGCCGCAGCACTCGTGGGGGAAGCACGCGACGGCGTCGGCGGTCATCGCGTCGAGCAGCGGGCGTGCGATGGTGAAAGGCATGGGGAGAGGCCTCAGGGAACCGCGCGATTCTCCCGCAGCCGCACCAGCCGGGTGAGCACTTCGTTCACCGGTGTCGCGATCCCGTGGCGCTCGCCGCGGCGCCAGACCTCGCCGTTGATCGCATCGATCTCGGTCCGGCGGCCGCGTTCGATGTCCTGCAGCATGGACGAGCGGTGGTCGTAGGTCACCGGCACGAGGCGGTCATAGAACTCCTTCCGGTACACCGCGGCGCTGGTCCACGGTAGGGTAACCTGTTCGGCCGTGGCGACGGCGAAGGCCTCTTCGATCGCTGCATCCATGATGGCGCGGCTGTCCCGATGCTCGGGGAGGGCGCCGTAGTGGACGCCGAGCAGCGTGCCGAGCGGATTGAGCGCC
>JBBITY010000522.1:0-2519 GCA_037440565.1 Desulfurellales bacterium | reverse complement strand
GGTCGCGACGGGGCCGTCACCGGAACCGGACGAATCGAAGATGCCACAGCCGGCCTGGGGACCCTTCCGCTAAGGCAGGGGGATGATCCCCCCCACACTATTTGAACCTATCGGTGGCCTGGAAAACGGGCGCCGGACCCGCGGCAGAGGCTCCCGAAGGAACGAAAAGCGGCTTCCTGACAAAAAAGAAGGAATTGACGGAACGGGCGAGAAAGTTTATGATCGAAGGGCAAGACCCCTCTGGAGGCAGACATGTCAGATATTCCCGATTCCGACGCCGAATTCGACGCGATGTGGACCGCGTTCATGACGTACGCTGCGGCGAACCTCGCGGCGCTCGGGATCAGCGCCGCAGGCTCGGAATGGACGAATCTTCTGGCGGCGAAGGCCGACTGGGACGCGAAGTATGCCGCCCACATCGCGGGCCAGAACACTGCCCGCTCGCTGCGCGAGGCCAAAGACGTCTCGCGCGACAACGGCGAGGGGCAGCTTTCGGCGATGATCGCCATGCTGCGGGCGAACCCCGCCGTGGTTTCGAATGCGGAGCTCGAAGCGCTTGGGCTCTCGATCTACGATACGATCCGCACGCGGGTGGCCGTGCCGACGACGCGCCCCGTTTTGAAGGTGGACACCTCGCAGCGGCAGGAGCACACGGTGAGGTTTACCGACGAAACGACGCCGACCTCGATCCGCAAGCCGGACGGGGTGCGGGGGATCGAGCTTTGGCTGAAGATCGGCGGGGCGCCGCCGGTGAACCTATCGGAGTGCCAGTTCATCGCGCTGGACACGAAGTCGCCTTACGTTTTCGCTTTCGACCCGGAGGCATACGGCCAGACGGCGTATTGGATCGGGCGCTGGTCGAACACCCGCGGCGAAACGGGCCCGATTTCGGAGACGGTGGCGGCGACGGTGGTGGCGTGATGGGGGATGGGGGTTAGCGCGCGGGTCGGCGGCGTTTCGGCGGCTGTGAGCGCGTTGACGGCGCCGTAGAGCCTACTCCCCTCCCGTGCGCGTAAAGCTCACCTCGGCGACGGCCCAGCCGAGGATGTCGGAGAGCTTGAACTTGCCGCCGAGCGCCCGCGCCAGGTTGTCCACGATTTGGGTCCCTAGCTGGCCCGCGTTGGCGATATCGAACTCCGGCGGCAGCTTGTCGCCGTTGTTGCTCACCCAGAGCCTGATCTCGCCGTCGTGGTTCTCCACGGTCACGTGCACCTCGCCCTCGAGCGTGGTTTTGAAGCCGTGCTCGACGGCGTTCTGGATCAGCTCGTTTAAGATCAAAGCGACCTGCGTGCCCTGCGTGGTGTTCAGGTGCACGTCGTCGCCGCGTACCCGGAACTGGATGCGCCGATCGGGCAGGACGAGCGACTCGCGCTGATGCTGGACGAGCGTTTCGGCGAGGGTGAGCAGGCCGACGTGGGCGAGGTCCTCGCGGCTGAGGAGCTCATGCACCGCGGCGATGGCGAGGATGCGTCCGAGCATGTCGTCGAGCGCCTGTTCGAGCGACTTGTACTGCCCGTGGCGCATCTGGAGCCGCAGGAGCGAGGCCACCTGCTGCAGGTTGTTTTTGACGCGGTGGTGCATCTCTTGCAGCAGGGTGCTGCGAACCTGGAGCCGGGCGTGTTCGATGGCGATGGCGGCCTGTTTGGCGAGTGTCTCCAGCGCGGCGATTTCTTCGGGCAGGAAGCTGCGCACCTCGCCTGTGTAGCAGGTGAGCACGCCCAGCGGGCGGTCTTGAAGGAGCAGCGGCACGCAGATCATCGAACGCAGGCCTTGCTCGACGGCGAGGTCGTGGCCGATGTAGTCCGGCTCGACCTGCACGTCGCGGACCATGATCGGTTGTTTTTCGACGATGACTCGCCCGGCGATGGACTCTCCGAACTTGATCGCGCGCTTGCGCTGATAGGCTTTGGCTTGGGCCTGAGTGGCTCGGAGGACCAGTTCTTGGCGCTCTTCGTCGAGTAGGCGGACGGTGCAGACGCGGTACTGGAACTGCTGGGCGGTCATGTTGACGAGGAGTTGGAGGATCTCTTCGAGGTAGGGGCTGGTGGAGATGGTACGGGAGACCTCGCTGAGTGCGCCCATGCGGGAGGACCTCGCGCCCATGAGATACGCCTTTCGGAAGGCGCCCAGCGCGCTGCCGGCTTCGCCTATCGCTTTCGTGAGCCGCCGTCTTTCGCGGGCGGGAAAGGGCCAAGAAGCTTCGCGATACAACAGCACGACTCCAAAGCGTTCACCGCCGGCTTCCAGTGGGATGGAGGCTGCGCCGTACCATTTCTCGCTCGCCATGCCTGGGTAGTCCACGAAGCGCGGATCTTCTCGCGCTCTATTGGAGATGAACACCGGTTCGGCGCCGTGGAACGCCTGTCCGCTTATTCCGATGCCTTTGCCGAGCCGGCATCGCTGCACGTAATCGGGCGAGTAGGTGCTCGCCCGCAGGACCAGGCCGCCGCCCTCCATGCCGTACAGGATGTCGCAGCCGTCTGCATCGAGCCAATCGCAGAGCTGCGAGGCTGCTTCGG
>JBBITY010000521.1:0-2526 GCA_037440565.1 Desulfurellales bacterium | reverse complement strand
CGGCGCGACGTGGCCGAGCCGGCACTGGTTTCCGGCGCCGACGGCGTTGCTGTGCCGGGGTTTACGGGCACGGGGGCTGGGCGTCGTGTTGATCGGCGGGCCTGCGGACCGGTCGTTCGCCGAAGCCGTCTGCGATGCGGGGGCCGGCGAGGTGACCAATCTCGTAGGGCAGACGACGCTGCGCGATGTCATCGGGCTCGTGGCGCGGGCCAGCCTCGGTGTCGGGCCGGACTCCGGTCCCATGCACATCGCGGCGGCCGTGGGCACGCCGGTGGTGTCGCTCTGGGGCGCGACCAGCCCGGCCCGCTCGGCACCGTACGGCTGGGGGCATCTGATCGTGCGCGCCGACGTGCCGTGTGCTCCGTGCTATCTGCGCCGTTGTCCCATCGGGCGGCTGTGCATGGAATCGATCACCCCTGAGGCAGTGTTGGCGCAAGTGGATGCGGCGCTGGCGAGCCGAGCGTCGGAGGTCAGGTGTCAGGTGCGCCGGCGTGATCTGGCGCCAACGGATCGGAACCACGGTGGCGCATGAAAGCGCCCGATCCCTGTTTGCCTTTTGCCTCTTGTGCGTCGCCTCTTCATGCTTCGGCGCGGAGAGAGGCATGGCGCTGAAGTCGCAGCGCGGCGGCGAATCGTACGCCGCGGTCATCGCCCGCTTTCCCAAAGTGCGGGTGCTGGTGGCGGGCGACATGATGTTGGATCAGTTCGTGTGGGGGCGGGTGCACCGCATTTCTCCCGAGGCGCCCGTCCCGGTCGTGCAGGTGACGGCGGAGAGCTTTCGCCTGGGCGGCGCGGCGAACGTGGCCCACAACGTTCGGTCGCTGGGCGGGCAGGTGCTGACCTGCGGCGTGGTGGGCGCCGACCGGTTCGGGCAACGCGTCGTGGACGAGCTGCGGCGCATCGGCGGAGACGCTGCCGGGCTCTTCCGCAGTCGCGAGGAGCCGACGACCCGCAAGACGCGCATCATTGCCCACCAGCAACAGGTCGTGCGGCTCGATCGCGAGGACCACGGCCAGGGAAATAGCCGGGCCGCAGCCCGGGCGCGCGGCTTCCTGCTCGCCAACTTGTGGCACGCCGACGTGGTCGTGCTCTCGGATTACGGCAAAGGGCTGATCACGCCCGCCCTGTTGGGCGCTCTCGCCGCGGTGCGAGCCCGGCGGCACTTCGCGCTCGTCATCGATCCGAAGCAAGCCAACTTTCCCTACTACCGGGGCGCGAGCCTGGTGACGCCCAACCGCGAAGAGGCCAGCCAGGCATCGGGGGTCGAGATTCGCGATGAAGCCAGCCTGGTCCAAGCCGGCGCCGCGCTCTTGCGCCGCTGGCAGGCGGAAGCTGTGTTGGTCACACGCGGTGAGCAGGGCATGACGCTCTTTCGCCCCGACGTACCGCCGCGGCATTTCCCAACCGCGGCCCGCCACGTGTACGATGTGACTGGTGCGGGCGATACGGTCGTCGCCACCTGTGCATTGGCCATCGGTGCGGGTGCCGATCTGGAGACGGCAGCCGTACTTGCCAACCAAGCAGCGGGAATCGTCGTCGGAGAAATCGGGACGGCGACCGTTACCGCCGCACAACTGAAGGCCGGGCTGGCGGAACGGAGACGAGCCAAGCGATGATGAGTCAGGAAGACCGCGTAGGGGAACGGATACGAGTACGCGCACGGGGACGGGGACGGCTACGGGCGCGCGCTCACGGGCGCACGCGCTCACGGGCATAATCCCATGCGCAGCATGACGGGTTTCGGTCAGGCGGTCTGGCAGGGCAACGGGCGGCGCATTACCGTCGAGGTGCGCAGCGTCAACCAGCGCTTTCTCGACCTCCGCCTCAACCTGCCGCGCGAGTACCAGGCGTGGGAGGAAGGGCTGCGCGAGATCGTGCAGGCAGCCGTGGGTCGGGGCAAGGTGGACGTGACGGTGAACCGGTCCGGCACCATGCCCGCCGAGTTCGACGTCGAGATCAACGAACCCGTCGCGCGGGCGACAGTCGAGGGCTGGCGCCGGCTGCAGCGTCGCTTGGGGCTGCCAGGAGAGATCGACGTGTCGTGCATTCTCGGCCGCAGCGAGTTTGTCCGCGTCATCGAGCGCCGCTGCGATACGGATGACGCCGACCTGCCGCGGCTGCGCCGGCTGCTGCGAGCGGCCCTGCGCAGTTTCAACCGCGCGCGGGAGCGCGAGGGGCGGGCACTGGCGCGCGACATGAAAGCGCGCGTGACACGCTTGCAGCGGCTCGAGCGGGCGCTCCGCAAGCGCAGCGCGTCGCTCGGCCCCGAGCTGGCGCGGCGGCTCGCCGAGCGAGTGGCGGGGCTGCTGGGCGATCAGCAATTGAGCCACGAACGCTTGCTCCAAGAGGTGGCTCTCCAAGCCGAGCGCGCCGACGTCACCGAGGAACTCGTGCGCTTGTCCAGCCACCTCGAACGGCTCGCGGCGCTGCTGGGCGAGAAGGGACCGGTCGGCAAACCGATCGACTTTTTGCTTCAGGAAGTCCACCGGGAGATCAACACCATCGCCTCCAAGAGCGCCGACCTCA
>JBBITY010000520.1:0-2543 GCA_037440565.1 Desulfurellales bacterium | reverse complement strand
ACGCGCTACGATGACGGCGGGTTCACAGGCGGCAACATGGACCGCCCCGCGCTCCAGCGTTTGCTGGCCGACATCGAGGCGGGCAAGGTCGACTGCATCGTCGTCTACAAGGTGGACCGGCTCTCGCGCAGTCTTATCGACTTCGCCAAGATCATGGACGTGCTGGAGCGGCACAGGGTCTCGTTCGTCTCGGTCACCCAGCAGTTCAACACCAGCACGTCGATGGGCCGGCTGATGCTCAACGTGCTGCTCTCCTTCGCCCAGTTCGAGCGCGAGATCATCAGCGAGCGAACGCGCGACAAGATCGCGGCCGCGCGGCGCAAGGGCAAGTGGGTCGGCGGGCGGCCCATCCTGGGCTACGACCTCGCCTCCACGGCCGCCGGCGGGCGCGTGACCGCCAATGAGGACGAGGCGGCGCAGGTCCGACAGATCTTCGAGCTGTACCTGCGGCAGCGGTCGCTGATACCCACGCTCCGCGAGGTGGACCGGCGCGGCTGGCGGGCCAAGCGGTGGACGACGAAGAAGGGCGCGGTTCGCGGCGGCAGGCCGTTCACCAAAGAGTCGCTCTACCGGCTCCTCACGAGCATCGCCTACATCGGCAAGGTGCGCTACCGCGACGAAATCTACGAGGGCGAGCACCCGGGCATCGTGAGCGAGGCGCTCTGGCACCGCGTGCAGGACGCCCTGCGCCACAACGGCCGCAACGGCGGCGCCGGCTCGGGCGTGACACGCAACAAGTACGGCGCGCTGCTCAAGGGCCTACTCTGCTGCGGCCCCTGCGCGTGCGGGATGATGCACACGTACACGAGCAAAGGCAATCGCCGCTACCGCTATTACGTCTGTCTGAACGCCCAGAAGCGCGGCTGGGAGAACTGCCCGACCAAGTCAGTCCCGGCCGCGGAGATCGAGCGGTTCGTCGTCGAGCGCATCAAAGCCATCGGCAAGGACGACGACGTGCTGGCCCGAACGTTGGCCCAGGCGCGCAAGCAGAACCAGGAGGGGCTGGAAGCGCTCCAGGCCGAACGTCGCCGCCTGGAACGCGAACTGGCCAAGCATGGCGCGGAGGTCCGCAAGCTGATCGACCAGGCCGGTGTGCCCGGCGAGACGCCCACGGCGGCGCGGCTGGCGGACCTCCAGGAGCGCATCCGCGCTGCCGAACAACGGGCCACCGAGGTGCGCGAGCAGATCATCGCCTTGAGCGCCAAGGTCGTGGACGAAGACGAGTTGGCCCGGGCGCTCTCGCTATTCGATCCGGTGTGGGATTCGCTGTCGCCCGGCGAACAGGCGGGTGCTGCACCTGCTGGTTGAGCGGGTCACCTACGACGGCGCGGACGGCACGCTGGCGATCACGTTCCGGCCCACCGGCATCAAGGCCCTGGCCGAGGAACGGGAGGTCGCGGCATGTTGACCGTCGAGTGCAAGGTCCACTTCGAGATCGGCCGCAAGACGCGCAAGAAGCTTGAGGTCGGCGACGCACCGCCAGACCCCGAAGCGCTCGTCGAGCCCGGCCGCGTGCCGCGCATCTCGCGTTTGATGGCCTTGGCGATTCGTCTCGAACGCTTGCTGGCCGAGGGCGTCGCCCGCGACTACGCTGACCTGGCCCGTCTCGGCGGCGTCACCCGCGCCAGGCTCACCCAGATCATGAATCTCACCCTCCTGGCTCCGGACGTCCAGGAAGAGCTGCTCTTTCTGCCCCGCATCTTCCACGGTCGCGACACCGTCACTGAACCCGAGCTCCGCTCCATCGCCGCCGTCCCCGACTGGCGGAAGCAGCGGCGGTTGTGGAAGTGCCTGACGACGACCAAGCCGGTCACCGTTCCCACTTCCGGCAGTACTTGAGGTTGTACTCCATGATCTTCTGGTAGTACGCACCCGAGTCTTCGTGCTTCTCCCGCAGCAGCCTCTCCACGCACCGGCACGCGTTGACCATGATCTTCTTCATCTCGTCGTCGGTGATGCGGCTCAGTTTGGGATTCTCCAGCAGCTCCGACGGCTTGCCTGCATGCAGGTCCTCGATGGGACCGTTGCGGAACGCGTAGGCGACAATCGCGTTGGCCTCGTCGCGCAGCGTGAACCCGCCCGGAAAGAATTGCTCGACCGCCTTGTGGAACGCGTCGTGGCCGTCACTCATGGTATCACCTCGACCGTCGTCGCTCGTCGCCGTGATCGCATCTTACGATGGCGGACCGAAAAGGTTCAGGAATTGCTCAATGGGCGTACTCACGCTCGCCCGCGACCACGCCAACCCGGCGCGCCTCGGCGGCGTCACCCGCGCGCGGCTTACGCAGATCATACGATCTATTGCTTGCGACTCGAACGTCGTCGATCTACGGTTTCGCAGCATGAAGCCAAACTGGCTCGCTCCCGCGGTACTGCTGATCGGCATTGCCGCCGGTTGCGCGAACCCGCCCGGGGCAGTTCTCGGCTACATCAATGAGATCCCGCCCGAATCGGCGGAGGCCCGCGCGCAACGCCACAGCCTCGTGGCCGTGCGACGCGCGGGTTTGCCGATCATCGTGCACCGCGGAGTTTCCAAGATCGCT
>JBBITY010000519.1:0-2562 GCA_037440565.1 Desulfurellales bacterium | reverse complement strand
GCCCGCGTCGTGTCCGCCGAGATGGGCGCGCTCACGGAAGCACTCAGCACGGCCACCGCCCACGTCATGCGCCGCACTTCCTCCTCAACAGGGACGCGGGTTTGCAAGTACGGCGCAGTGGACATCGCCCCGACATCGATCACATCCGCCCCCTCGGCGACTGCCGCCTGCGCCGCGTCGCGCAACGCGGCTTCATCGCGCCACACCGAACCCGGGTAGAACGACTCCGGACTGACGTTGAGGGCGGCCATGATGCGGACCGGCTGTCCGGCGCCGATCGAAACACCAGCCAGGTCGGCCTCACTGCTCATTTCGCCAGACAACCGTGTTGCGCATTCGCAGTCAACCGAACCAGATGGAGCCACAGCGCCGTTCGAGGAACGTCACCCACGGGGTCGCTTTTTCGATTTCGCCAGTTCTGCAACTGTGGCCCCCGCAACCGCTGCCGTCGAACGGAGTGGCACCAAAGGGGTCGCGTCCAGTGTGCTCACGTGGCATGTCTCTTGCCTATTTCCGTGACATGGCAATCAAAGACGCCGTGACTGCAAACGGCCAGAGCGGAGACATACGGCTCCTCAAGTTCTTGCTCCAGAACGGCATCCTGTCCAGCGACGCCGCACGGGCGGCGCAAGCCAGTCTCGCCTCGCTGAACAGCAGCGAATCAATCCTGGAACGGCTGGCGCGCGACGGACACATCGAGGAAGAGGACGTTGCGCGAGCGCTCGCCGATCGGCTTCGGCTGCCCTACGTCAACCTGGCGGCATACCCGCTGGACGCATCCGTCACCTCGCTCGTCCGCGAAGAACTCGCGGTGCGCTACCACATCATCCCGTTGCGAACGCACGATGGGGTTCTGGTCGTCGCCGTGGCCAACCCGCTCGATCGCGAGGGGCTGCGCGCCATCGAGTTCGCCACCGGCCGAACACTGCAACTGGAAGTGGCAACGTTCACCGGCGTTCGCGATGCGATCGAGCACGCCTACCACTTGGACGACGCGCTCAACGCCTATCTGGAGGGCATTCCCAGCGAAGGCGAACCGCCGGTCGCCGAGCTCCCTGAGGAAGCGACCGACATCAAGAAGCTGCTGCGCGAATCCAAGCTTCCGCCGGTGGTGAAGTTGCTCAACCTGATTCTCATCGACGGCGTGCGCGCCGGAGCAAGCGATATCCATATCGAGACGGCACTGTCCGAAGTGCGCGTGCGCTACCGCATCGACGGGGTGCTGCAAGAATCCTTCCGCCTACCCAAATGGGTGCAGGACCCGTTGATCGCGCGCTGCAAGATCCTGGCGAAGCTCGACATCACCGAGCACCGGGTGCCGCAGGACGGGCGCATCCGCATCCGCTACCGAGACAGCATGATCGACTTGCGGGTGTCGAGTCTCCCGACACAGTTCGGCGAGAAGGTGACCATGCGGATCCTCGATTCGACCGCCGGTCCGCGCACCCTCGATCAGCTCAACCTCAGCCCGCGGGATCTCCAGTGCCTTCGCCTCGCGATGAGCCGCCCGCAGGGCATGATCCTGGTGACCGGCCCGACCGGCAGCGGCAAGACCACGACCCTGTACGCGATGATCACGGAGCTGATCGCTCCGACGCGAAACATCGTCACGATCGAGAACCCGATCGAGTATCAGATTCGCGGCGTCAACCAGGTCGAGATCAACGAGAAACAGGGCCTGACCTTCGCCGGGACTCTGCGCTCCATTCTGCGCCAAGACCCGGACATCATCCTGGTGGGGGAAATCCGCGACGAGGAAACTGCGGAGATCGCGATTCGCGCTGCGCAAACGGGGCACCTGGTGATGAGCACGCTGCACACCAACGACTGCGTGGCCACGATTCACCGACTGCTCGACCTCGGCATCGATCCCTATCTGATTTCGTCGTCCGTTCACGTGGTCGTATCGCAACGGCTGGTGCGCCGGGTGTGCGAACACTGCGCTGAACCCTGCGAACCCGAATCGAGCAAACTGGAGGCGCTGCACATCAAAAAGGGCAACGGGCAGTTCCGCAGCGGCCGCGGCTGCGGCGTCTGCCGGAAGATGGGCTATCTGGGACGGGAGGCGGTGTTCGAGGTCATGCCCATCACCCACGCCATGGCCAAGTTGATCGAGACACGGGCGCCAGAGGCGGCACTTCGCCAGCAAGCGCGTGCGGACGGCATGATCACGCTGGTCGACAACGCTGTGGCCAAGGTTCTCGCCGGCCTCACGACGGTCGACGAAGTTCTCCGCGTCGTCGACGTCACTGAGCACAGCGCTCGCTGTCCGCAATGTGCCCATGTCCTGGAGGAAGGCTTCGCGATCTGCCCCGGCTGCGGCGCGCCGATCCACAACAAGTGCCTGAGCTGCGGAATGCGCCTGCAAAAGGAATGGCATGTGTGTCCGTACTGCGGCGGCAAGGCCACCCTGATGGCCGCAGCCCCCGCCCTCGCGCCCGCGGCGGCGCCGCCCGGTAGAACGAGCGCCGCAGACGGGGCCACTGGTGCAGGGTCGCGGCGTTACCGGGCTCTGGTCGTAGATGACGAGCGCGACTTCCGCTACTTGATGGAGGTCTTCCT
>JBBITY010000518.1:0-2563 GCA_037440565.1 Desulfurellales bacterium | reverse complement strand
ATGAGTGGAGAAAATAGAACCGTGCGGCTGCTGGATCGTCCGGCACCAGGCGGCCGCGGCGCGTAATCTCAAGCTGGTTCCAGCCCATGTGCGGCACCCGCAGCCCATCGTGCTGAGGAATGCGGACCGTGGTGGCGGGGAGCCAGCCGAATCCGGGCAAGCGGCCTTCGTCGCTTTGGCGCGTGAAGAGCTGCATCCCCAGGCATACGCCGAGAATCGGCACGCGGCGCTCATTCACCGCGACATCCAGCGCATCGCGGAGGCCGAGTTGCTGCAGCCGATCCATCGCGTTATCGAACGCACCCACCCCCGGCAGTACGATGCCTTGCGCCGTCAGAATATCCTCGGGGCACTCGGACACGTCGGCGGTCGCCCCCGTCCGGCAGAGCATGTTCCTCAAGGCCCCAACGTTTCCCAAGCCGTAGCCCACGATCGTGATCATTCGAGCCTCACCCTTCTAGCTCGAAGATGCATGGGTCAACCTGGCATAGACACTGACCAAGCCGCCTTCCTGCCGCTCCCAGCACAGTTCCCGCCAGCACCTGGTCAGTCGACGCTTGCGAGTCCGGACGTCGTCAGCCGTCACCGACTGTACCACGCCGGCGAGGTCAGACCCGTCGGGCCGGACGAGCCATCCGGCGCCGTATTCTTGAACCAGCTGGCGGACGTCTGGGAAATCGCTCGCGATAACCGGAATCCCGGCGGCGAGGTACTCGTACATCTTGTTGCCGACCGCCAACTGATAGCTCAGTGAGGACGCCTCGATCAGGTGGATCCCGACGTCGGCGTCGGCAGTCCATCGCGGCAGTTCGGCTGGGGGGACTGAATGAAGCAGATGCACGTTCTCGCAGGCCATCGCCGTGTCTCGGATGCGGTCAATCTCGTCGCCCCCATCACTGAAGCCGACAAAGACGAGATGCCGATCGGCCGCCCTCATGGCCGCAAACGTCCTCAGCAGGATGTCGATGCCTCGTCCGGGTCCGATCACCCCTTGGTAAAGGAACACGAGGACACCGTCGGAGAGTCCTAGTGCGTCGCGGAGCACGCGGACCCGGCCGTCTTCGAGGGCTCGGCGATTCCTGGCGAGCGGCATGTTGCGCAACAGGTGGACGTCGGCGAGCTGATAATGATCGCGGTACCATTGCGCAATGGTTTGACTGACCACGAAGACGGCGTCCGCCCGGCGGATCAACCGTCGTTCGGCGGCGCGTGCCAAGTGCACCGTCAGCGCCGACCACCCGGTTCGTTCCGATTCCAGTTCGTGCGTCGCATACACAACCCTCGTGCCCTTGAACACTTTTAGCAGGACACCTATCGGCAAGGCGGCGAGATTATGGGCGCTGAAGACTGCGACGCGCGCAGGCCATACCAAGCGCACAACTCGGAGGTACCACTCCGCGATGATCAGGAGACGCAGCACGCGGGAGGTAACCGGCCGTGCGACGGCCACCTTGAGGCGGAAGACCCGCCGCGTCGGGCCCAGGTGCTCGTGGGTGGGAAGGCCTGGCTCCCATGTGCCGACCAACCAGACCTCATCGAACAGCCCGCTCTGCTCGAGGCTGCCGGTCTCCTTAAGCATCCGACTCTCATGCCGGATCGGAGAGGGATACGCGTGGACGTTAATGCCTTTGCCTGGTTTCATTCAGCGTGACTGGCGATCGAACGGCCCGGCGCGCGGCCTCGGCTTGGCCGGGCCGGCGAGGCGCGGCCCCCCGTTGCATCGCGCTCCAAGACAGCGCCTGGGCCGCTTCGGAGAGGACGAACGTGAGGAGCGTAGATCGGGCGGTATGAACGCAGCACCGGCGGAAGCGCAGTGTGGTTCAGGAGGTAGAACGCCATGACCGCGACGCCCAACCGTACGACACTCTGCCAAGGAAGGAACCGCGCGCCGCGGATCGGAACGGGCGGTCGCTGACAGAAGCAGGCTGTCTCCGACGGCTGCCAGCAAGCTAACGCACCATGCGCCGATTGGCACGGTGATGAGCTCGCTCGTCACTGCCAGGAGGTATTGCCACTGGGTCGAAGCCAGAAGTTCCTCGACGACCAAGGGGCGCAGAAGACGCTCGTCAACAGCCAAGTCAGATAGAAGAACCCGAGAATCGTCCGCGTCAAGAACCGTGAGAAACGCACCAGTCGCTCGACAAGCATCGGTGAAACGGCGACGGCAACCACCACTAACAGTGCGAGGTCGAAGCGATCCGCGGGTCTGATCCTCGACAAGCCTGCGATCAGGCCGACGGCCACGACCACGGCGAACCGCCACAACGGCCAGCGGGTCCGCTCCTTGGGAGCGCCCGCCCGACTACGTACCGGCCTCTCGGACCCGCCACCGGCCGGCGAGTACGGCCGACCAAGCCGTGCGCCTCCAAAAGAATGTGTAGACTATCCCCAACACGAAGGCTCGGCCGGCCAGCTGAAGGACCGCCCGAACGGGCAGCGAGAATGAGGTGGTCAGCGCGTCCAAGAACGAGACAGCAGGTATGGCGACGGCGAGCGACGCCACCGCAAGCACAAGAGCGCGCCACACGCGCGCGACGCCTGCGGTCTTGACGACAAGAACGGC
>JBBITY010000517.1:0-2567 GCA_037440565.1 Desulfurellales bacterium | reverse complement strand
AGATACCCGAGGGCCCGCAAGGCGCTGCGGGTCTGCTCATCCACCGCGGCCGCGGGTGCGGGTGCAACGCGGGGTTGCGGGCTCATGGGGCGGCCGAGCGCGGCGTAGCGCCGGCGCAGTGGGCGGACCGCCGCCTCGACGCCTGCCAGGTCCCGCTGCTCGCGCGGATCCTCGCCGAGGTCGTACACCTCCTCCTTGCCCGCCGCCCACCGGATGTACTTCCGCGTGGCGGTGCGCAGGCCAATGCGCTCCTCGGCAAACAGCATGTTCTCGATGAGCGCGCTCTCTGGCCCCGTTCCTGTGCCGCGCAGCAGCGGCACCAACGACTCCCCGTCCAGACCCGCCGGGGCCGGCAGGCCCAGCAGCTCGAGCATCGTGGGGGCCACGTCGATGATGCGCGTCAGCCCTGCAATCCGCGCCTTCTCGGGCACATGGCCCGGCCAGCGCAGCAGCAGCGGCACGTGCACCAGCTCCTCGTACACCGTGTGCCCGTGCTCGACGCCGCCGTGCTCCCAGAACTCCTCGCCGTGGTCGGCGAGGAAGACCACCAGGGTCTGTGCCCGCAAGCCCCGGCCGTCGAGCGCGTCGAGCACCGCCCCGACGGCGGCATCCACGCTCGCGACCTCGGCGCGATAGAGCGCGCGCACGGCGTCTTTTTCCGCCTCGCTCAGCCGAATCTCGCCGCTCCGCAGCCGCGCCACATCGGGCGACGTGAGCGTCAGCGGCACCAACTCGTGTGGAGCCGGTCGGAAAGCCATATCCCCGCGGAGGCTCTTGTGTCTGGTGACCCCGGCGCGGCTGTACGGCGGATGCGGATCGAGGTAGTGCAGCCACAGAAAGAACGGCTGCGTTGCGTCGACCCTGTTGAGCCACCGGCGCGCCCGTTGACTGACCGTCTCCCCGCGGTCGCCGATCACTAGATCGGGCCGCAACCAGTTCACCAATCGTCCGGCGGTCGTCTCGCTAAACGAGAGGAACGCCTCCGATGCAATCGTGACGTTCTCATAGCTGTCGAATCCCTGCCCCAAGCCGTAGTGCAGGGCGAGATACGGATTGGTTACGATCGCGTGCGTGCGGTAACCCCGCTCCCGCAAGGCGGCAGCGAGTGTCCACGATCCGGGCGGCAGCGGCGCGCGCCCCAGGGGACTCCAAGGGTTCGTAATGGTGCCCGCGCCATGATGACGCGGGTAAAGCCCGGTAAACAGCGACGCGATCGCAGGCAACGTCCACGGTGACGCCGTAAGCATCTGATCAAACACGATGCCGTCCGCCGCAAGCCGATCAAGGTGCGGCGTCAGGCCGTAAGGGCTGCCATAGCTACCGAGATGGTCCGCCCGTAGCGTGTCGACAGAGATCAGCAAGACATGCGGTTGCGCCGCCGCGGCTCGTGCTGCCGCTGGCTGCGGCGCGCCCCACTTCCAATCACGGCCAAGGAAGCGGGCCACGGGCCACAGCGACAGAAGCCCGACGCCCACGGCGATGACCGTTCCGTGAGGCAGCCACCGTAGCACCGCCGACGCATGTGCAGCCACGACACCGCCCACGATCAGCGCCGCCTCGACCGCGAGTGCACCCGCCAGCGCTCCCAACACGATGCGGACGCCGGGCGTCGCCGGCATTCCGACCTGACGGAGTGAGCTGCTGACCGTGGCGCTCCACGGCAGGACCATTGAGAGTGCGGCGGCACAAGCCAGCACGGCGACGTAGAGCCAGAGGCATGCCGTCGGCTCGGACGAGCGCCACAGCCCGAGTGCCACACCCCCTGGCAGCAGAAGCAACGCCCCCAACGCAATCCATGTCAACAACGGCACCGCCGCATACAGGAGGAAGTACTCGACCGGCTGTATGACAGCGTTGGCCTGCAAAC
The DNA here is from genome assembly GCA_037440565.1 of Desulfurellales bacterium. Classification (GTDB taxonomy): domain Bacteria; phylum Desulfobacterota; class Binatia; order HRBIN30; family CADEER01; genus JBBITY01. Next base: position 700 of record JBBITY010000517.1, on the reverse strand, counting down.
TCAGCAGCGCCTCGCGGCAGCCGAGGATCAGCCCGCCGACCAGGCCGACCGACAGCGCCACGCCCACATGAGCCGAAACACGGCGCATCGCCGACCTTCAGGCCGCCACCCGCGCGCCGGCCGCAGCCGTCTGGCGAAGGCGCACCCTGACAACCGCCGTCACGCCCACAGCCACCGCGGCGAGGAGCAGATTGAGGTGCAACGGTTGGGGTCGCAGCAGCTCCAGCGCGAAGGTGCCGGCAAAGAAGAGCAGGAAGATGTTCACGGACACGTGCCCCTCGTACTCCTGGCGGCCTTGCCATCGCCGCCCGAGGAGGTAGAGCAGCAGGCCGTGCAGCGCGAAGTAGAGCTGCAGCGGATGCACCGGCCGCGTGTGTGGCGCCAGAGGTGGGATCAGACCCCGGGTGGCTTGCCACGCGTACACCGCGGCATTCGGCGGAAATGTGATGGCGAGGGGGAAGTCGGTGTCGCGCCCAAAACAGCACCCGTTCAGGAAACACCCGAGGCGGATGCAGACGATCGCAATGCCCACCGCCGGGAGCACGGCGTCGGCAAATCGCCGCGCCGGCAGCCGGATCCTCGAACAGATCAGGGGCAGCGCCAGCGCGAGTAGGAGCACGCCGCCCGGAATCCGAAACCCGGAGCGCATGAGCTCGGCAACGGTGTCCTGCTGCCGGGGGATCGGGGCGTCGACCGGTAA
>JBBITY010000516.1:0-2569 GCA_037440565.1 Desulfurellales bacterium | reverse complement strand
GGCGCGAGCAACCAGACGTGCGTTTGGAACGCAACGACAGCATCGTGGTGCCGGGCACGCCGGGCCGCAAGATCGTATACGGTGTGTACGAGTTCGTGACGGCGATTGTCCGCGTCACGGTGGGCGGGGCTGCAACCATTTTCTGACCTCGAACCGAAAAGAAGATGTCACGCAACGACGCGGCGGCGCCGGGGGGAGAGGGCGGATTCGTGAGAGACCTTTGCCGGGCTAGGGCGAATGGAGCGGGCCGATGAGTCTTCCGGAAATGAGGCGTCAGGACGCCGCCGGTCTCGAGCTCGGATGCGGGCCCTCGCGCGAGGAGCTGCTGGCGATCGGCTGGCGCCGCCGCGAGACCGCGGGTGAAAGCGAGTTGCACCATTACTGGCGGCTCTTCTATGGCCGGCGGTGGTTTCTCCTCGCCGCCGGTCTTGTCGGGCTGGCGATCGCCTCGTTCATCACCTTGCGCCAGCCGCGCCTCTACCAGGCGCAGGCGACGGTGGAATTCAAGCAGCCGTTGCCCCCGGGCAAGGACCTGCGCCTCGTCGATCCCGAGAGCACGATCCCGCCGGCGCTGGCCGTGCGGCTGCTGACGACGAAGGTTCTCGCTGCCCGGGTCATCAACGCCCTGCGCACGAAGGGGGAGACGTGGTTCGAGCCGCCTGGGGCCGGAACGGCAGCCCCGTCGGCGGTCGGCGCCGCATGGGCCGCCGTGTGCGGTGCGGCCGAGGAGTTGATTGCCATAGCGCGGCTGATGCTCGGGTCGCCTGCGGCCGACTTAGCCTCCACCGAGACCCCGCAGGAGTGGGACGGCGTCGATCTCCAGGCCATCGATCGCTACTACAGCCACATCGCCGTCAAACCGGTGGCGATGACGTCGCTCGCCGACATTATCGTCACGCACCCTGATCCGCAGCGCGCGGCGCAGCTCGCCAACGATCACGCGCAGGCGTTCATCGAGATGGACGTGGAAACCAAGGTCGCGTCGCTCAGCGATGCGCAGAGTCTCTTCTATCAGCAGCTCAATGAGGTCAAGGGCAAGCTCGAGGCATCGCGGCAGGCGCTGAGCGACTTCCAGCGCGAGCACGGCATCCTCAGTTTGCCCAAGGACAATACGACCATCACGCGCGAGTCGCTGCAGCAGCTCAACACGTTGCTGACGCAGACGCAGGGCGAGCGCATCGTCGCCGAGGCCAACTACCGCAACGCCGCGAGCATGAGCCCCGACGAGCTGGCGAAGACGCTGCCCGACGAGGCGCTGCAGATGCTGCGCCAGGAATTGCTCGGGCTGAAGTCGAAGTACGAGGCCCAGCTCAAGGACTACGGGCCAAACCATCCGGACATGGCATCGATGCGCGCGCGCATCGCAGCTCTGGACGAGCGGCTGCGCGCCGCGGGACTTCAAGCGCGGCAGCACTTGGCGGCCGTTTTGGAGGTCGCACAGGCCAAAGAGCGCGAGTTGCGCGAGAACTTCCGCAAGCTCAGTCAAGCCGCCAGCCAAGAGGACCGGCAGTTAGTCCAACTGCTGATCTTGCAGCGGGATCTGGAGAGCAACCAAGCCCTCTACACGACGCTGTTGAAGCAGGCGAAGGAGGCCGACCTCAACACCGCCGGTTTTCGCTGGACGAGCGTCAAGCTTGTGGACAAGGCGGTTCCCCCCAGCGTTCCAGCCTATCCAGCCACGGAGCGCAACCTGGGCGTCGGGGTCTTGCTCGGCCTCCTGGCGGGCATCGCGGTGTGCATCATGGCCGATCGCTTGGACACCAGAATTCACACGCCGGAGGAAGTCGTGGCGGTGCTGCGACTACCCGCCTTCGGGGTGGTGCCCAACTTTCACCGGCTGGCCGATGCGGGCATCTACGAGCGGCCGCTTGCGGAGATCGACGATGTCCCGGCCGCAGGACGCGATTTGGTCACGTTGTCGAATCCATCCTCCATGGTGAGCGAGGCCTATCGCGGCATCCGCACCAATCTCATGTTCGCCTCGCCCGGGCGGCCACCCAAGACCGTGCTCATCACCAGCAGCCAGCCGGATGAAGGCAAGACCGTCACGACGATCAACTTGGCGGTCAGTCTCGCCCTGTCCGGCTCGCGCGTCCTGATCGTCGACGCCGACTTTCGCAAGCCCGGATGTCACACGGCGATGCGAGTGGCGCGGGAGCCGGGTTTGAGCAACGTGCTGACGGGTCAGTGCGATCTCGCCGCCGCCGTCGTCCGTTCGCCTCTTTCGCCGAACGGCGCCGACACGTCGCCCAATGGGCACGGGCTGTTCGTCCTGCCCGCCGGCGCGCTGCCGCCGAACCCCTCCGAGTTGCTGGGTTCTGGGGTGATGAGTGAACTGTTGCGCAGGCTGGCCGAGGAATTCGAGTTCATCCTGATCGATTCGCCACCCGTGCTCGCGGTGACCGATAGCGTCGTGATGTCCACCAAGACCGACGGCGTATTGATGGTCGTGAGGGGGGGCGAGTGGGGCCGTCAGGTCGCCCAGCGCGCGTTGTCGCAGCTCGAGGCGGTTCGCGCCAACATCCTCGGCGTTGTGCTCAATTGCGTCGACAGCGCGCGCGCCGGTTAT
>JBBITY010000515.1:0-2571 GCA_037440565.1 Desulfurellales bacterium | reverse complement strand
GGCGGCGAAGCGCCGAGCGAGTGAGCGTGTTGGGGGGCCGCGGGGGTGCAGCCCCTTGTCTTTCAAGATGTCGCACATCGTGCGGGCGGCGGACGCCCGATGCGGAAACGGCGCAACGAGCAGGCTCCCGATCAACACATACACTCCAGCGGCAGGAATCGCCGTTCGATGGCCAGCCGGTTTCGCAGCGCGCACCACACTCAGGTCTCTCGTCATGTCTCTCCTCCGTGTTCTGGTCCGCATATTCGCGGGGTACCCCTCTTCTCCGCGGCAGAGTATGGCCCGCGGGTGTTACGGCGCCGTTACGAGAAGAAGAAGATTCCGTGATGGTATCGGGCGCGGGGACGGCGGGCGGGAGACCGTCCTCCCCCTTCAGTGCCCCGCGTGCTGGCGAAGCTTCGGTGTGATAACAAGGGCGTCAGGTGACGTGCGGTAGTCCAACGGCAGAGCTCGAAGGAAAGCTCCTCGTCCCGAATGCGCACCGGCTCGATGCCATCGCGCGGCTCGCCTCGATCGGACCGTACCGGCTCAAGCGACGGCGGGCGCAGTGGCTGCACTCCGTCTATCTCGACACGACGGATTTCACCCTGGCACGCCGGGGCGTGGCGCTGCGGTTGCGGCGCGACGGCCGGCGCTGGGAAGCAACGGTGAAGTGGAGCGGCCGGGTCAGAGGGGCCATCCACGAGCGACCGGAGATCACCGTCCGGCTCCCGCGCCGGCCACGATGGCCGTTTTCGCTGCCGGCGGGACCGCTGCAGGCGCACCTCGCTCGACTGGTGAAGGACCGGCCGCTCGGAGCGATCTTGGTCACCGACATCACCCGCCGTCGCTTCGACGTGTTGCCCGCCCGTGGAGCCGCGACGCAGCAGCCCATCGCCGAGCTCGTGCTGGATAAGGTGGCACTCAGAAGCCCGTCGGGAAGCGCCACTGGTCCTTCGACAGCGCTCAGGACGCACGGGCGAAAACCCGGCCGCCCGATGTCGAAGCCGCCCGTGCTGAGCCGGTGGAAGCATGAGCGGCGCTCCGCACACCCATTCGCGTCGTACTGCGAAGTCGAAATCGAACGGCGGCGCGGAACGGCCGTTCAGGTGGCCCGACTGACCGATCTCCTGTGCGAGCGATTTACCCTGACCCCGTCGCCCGACTCGAAGTTCGCCCGCGGCCTGCGGCTGTTGTACGGGGACCGCATGCCCTGGAAAGCGGCGGCAGCGTCAGCCACGCCTGGGCGTTCCTCGCATCGACGCCCGCGGTTACACCGGTAGCATGCGAACCCTCGGCGCCGCGGCCAGAAGCGCGAAGGCCTCGTGATTTTCCGTGACGATGGTCGCGCCGTATCGGCGTGCGGTCGCAATTTTTTCGGGAACCTTTTCATCTCTCTGGTCGTTGCCAGAAGAAAGGGTTCTGGGATGCAATCAGCAGTGAAGCGGCTCGATGTGGAACGTTCCGACACCCTCGTCGCAGGTGACGTCCTGCTGCCCGCGCAGTACTGGGGGCCGGGTGAAGATCCCCGCAGCGAACCCGAAAAGCGGCTCATGGCCGCGGTGCTGGAGGAAGCGGTCGCCACCTTGCTCAATCGTGCGGGCGACCATTCGCACGAGGGCTCCCAGCTCATGGAGGAAGCGCGCCGCTGGTTTGCCAGCGACGAGCGGTCTGGTCCGTTCGCCTTCGCCACAATTTGCGACGTGCTCGGCCTGGATGAGAACGGTATTCGTCAGGCGCTCGCGGCGAAGCTGGGGGAGGATCAGCGGTACACGCGCCGCCGCATCCAGGCAGGGCGTGGCCGGCACCGGGTTCGCTCGGCGACGCGGCGCGAACGCCGCGTCGCGTGAGCGACGTCGCCCGCCCTTTGCGGCTCGGCGTCTTTGCGCGAGGGAATTTTTTCCCGATCGGATTCCGATCCAGCAGGGATTCACCTGACGACCTGGCTGGCCGCGACTCCCCGCGCTTCCTCAGCGCCTCTGCGGTGAAGCATCCGCCGTTCAGCTCCCTTCGCGAATCCAGCGCCGGACGGCCGGCAGCAACGTGTACGCGGGAAACGCCAGGACGAAGGTGAGCAGGAAGTAGTTGGCGTAGCCGAGCTGCGTCGTCGCCCAACCGCTGGCGGCGCCGGCGGCGTCGCGCGACAGCGCGAACATGGCCGAGAGCAACGCGTACTGCACGGCCGCGTGCTCCTTCTCGCACACGTGCATGAGGAAGGCGAGAAACGCCGCCGTGCCGAGGCCGCTGGTAAACGACTCGCCGAGCGAGGCGGCGTAGATCATGGCGCGCGCCGGCTCGCCCAGCGCCGCCATCGCGCCGGCCAGCGATGAAACCGCCACGACGGGCGCCGGGGGATCGGCCCACGCCACGGCAGCGTAGCCCAGGTTAGACAGCGCTTGCGCCAACCCCAGCACCCACAAGCCGTGGAAAATACCCCAGCGGCTGGTCAGATGGCCTCCCACCATGGCGCCTGCGATCGTCGCCAGGACGCCGAAAGAGGTGGACACCAGTCCGATCTCCGCTACCCCCAACCCGCGATCGAGCCAGAACGGTTTCACCATTGGCCCCATCGCGGCATCGCCGAGCTTGTAG
>JBBITY010000514.1:2355-2577 GCA_037440565.1 Desulfurellales bacterium | reverse complement strand
GCTGGCTCGGAGCGAGACCCAGGGCTCGCCGCGGTACGTCGAGTGAGCGCCTCGAGATGCCAGAGGCTATCTTCATTCGTCTCATCGTGGGGTCCTTCCTCGAGGCCGAGGCGCATTGCGCGCAGACGCGCCGCTTCGCTTCATTTGTCGTCCTGCAGCCCAGGCCTTTCACCCGGTTGGCACGGCCGCAGCCAGCGGTTCTCACCGCCGCCTTCCTTGCCG